>NZ_JBHSPY010000082.1:0-511 GCF_042658245.1 Neisseria weixii | reverse complement strand
CACCACGTGGGCGTTACGATCGGTGAGCAGCGTCTCGAGGTGGGCGCGCGCCATGGCATGCAACCGGGCCGTGGCACTGTTGTCGCATCGGGAAAGGGCGTCCCGAGCGATGACCAGGGCGTTGTGGGTGCCCTCCTCGATCACTGCCGTGAGGATCTCCTGCTTGTCACGAAAGTGATGGAAGAGGCTTCCGGACTTGATGGCCATCTCCTGGGCCAGCATGCGCACCGTGGTGGGGTCGAAGCCCTCCTGGACAAATAGCTGGGCGGCCTGGCGGGTCAGCTCCTTGCGGCGCGGGGACTCATTCATTACATTCATCGACGTTTACACTAGCGCTTGCTTGGTTGACCCTGAGAAAAGCACAGCCCCGTCAGCGGGTCAACGCAGCGCGGGCCAACCCGCGATCTCGACTTACAATCACAAGGCGGCTCCATCGGGAACCGCACGCCACATCGGGAGAACCACCATGAGCCACTCCAACGATATCGTCTTCCTCTCCGCCGCCCGCACG
>NZ_JBHSPY010000081.1:0-514 GCF_042658245.1 Neisseria weixii | reverse complement strand
GGGCTGTATTTGAAGGAATGTGAATGGCATTTTAACCACATTGAAATAAAAGTTCAAATTTCTATTTTAAAACAATTAGTAAAGCAGAATTTATTCTAGTTGTCTAGTACAGCCCCAAAACCAAAACTGCCGTCATTTCCGCAAAGGCGGGAATGGGAATCCATCTTAAAATCTCAGAAACTTATTTTATTCAATAGGTTGCCATGCTCAAAAATGGATTCCTACCTGCGCGGGAATGACGTCAACTCTTTGTGCTGTGGCTTTTCAGGGAGTTTTACAAAGGTCTCAGCCTGAGACTTTTGCAAAACCTTTGTTAAACCTCATACAAAGTAACCATAGTTACCAAGTATTCCAATACTCCCCAAACACCCTAAAACCCTCTAAATTCCCTTTAAGCCGGATTTAGAGGATTTTCTTCATGGGCAGCTTCTTCAAACTGCCGAAACCATGGTTGGCAAGAACCTTAACTGCTTTCGCTTACTCAAAGTTCAGCTCATTACCGGCCGGCAACCCA
>NZ_JBHSPY010000080.1:0-550 GCF_042658245.1 Neisseria weixii | reverse complement strand
CAAACTTATCATGCCACATTTCCATTAAGGTACGGATCACCCGTTCCGCTTTACCGTTCGTCTGCGGTCGGGCAATACGGGCAAACTTTTAACCGATATTGTTTTGCACACAGGCAACCGCAAACGGATGTGACGCATTGCCCCGGTATTCCATCCCATTATCCGAGTAGGTACACTCAATGGTATACGGACAGCAATCAATCACATCATGCAAAAGGAACTTGGCTGCACCGGCGGCAGTACGGTCAGGCAAAATGGCCGCATACAGTTCGCGGGAATAGTCATCAATGGCGACAAACAGGTAATCCCTCGGTTCGGTTGCTTTTTGATTCTGCAATAAGGGCAGCCGTTTGGTGTCGAAATGCACCATTTCGCCGGAGTACGGCTTATTGTAGCGCTTAGCCTGTTTCTTGAGCTTTTCTTCGATGGCTTTTTCAACTTTAGCCAAACGTTTCATGCCATATTTGGCTTGTTTGAAACGGTTGTTGGTGCTGTTTTGCGGTGCGGGAAGTTACAGCCGTGCGGCCTTAAGGATACGGTAAATGGTGAC
>NZ_JBHSPY010000079.1:0-629 GCF_042658245.1 Neisseria weixii | reverse complement strand
CAAGATTGCACAAGATTTAGGCGATTACAACCGAAAAAGAAAGTATGGCATGACCTTATTATTATCAGCCGGTGTCGATGAAGCGGGGCGCGGCCCGTTGGTCGGCAGCGTGTTTGCGGCGGCGGTGATTTTGCCGGAGCATTATGATTTGCCCAGATTGACCGACTCAAAAAAACTCAGCGAAAAGCGGCGTGATGAGTTGGCGGCGATGATTAAAGCACAGGCCGTGGCGTGGTGTGTGGCGAGTGCCGATCCGAGCGAGATTCACCAATTCAATATTCTGCACGCGGCCATGTTGGCGATGAAGCGGGCGGTGCAGGGCTTGGCGGTGCAGCCCGGAAAAGTGTGGATAGACGGTAACCGTGTGCCGAAAGATTTAGGCATTGAAGCGGAAGCGGTGATAAAAGGCGACAGCAAAATTATGGTGGTTTCCGCCGCTTCGGTGTTGGCGAAAACCGCCCGCGATGCCGAAATGTATGCGCTGGCCGAACGCTATCCGCAATATGGGTTCGATAAACACAAGGGCTACGGCACGGCGCAGCATTTGGCCGCCTTGCAGCAATTCGGGGTGTTGCCGGAACACCGCGAAGACTTTGCGCCGGTCAGGGCATTGTTGGCGCAAGGAAGGT
>NZ_JBHSPY010000078.1:0-854 GCF_042658245.1 Neisseria weixii | reverse complement strand
ACCATCGACACGACTGCACCGGTGATTACCGTAGACGTACCGGAGACCGGTAACGACACGACCCCGACCCTTACCGGCAGCACCGATGCGCCGACAGGCACTGTTGTTACCGTAACCGTGACCGATGGCAACGGCGAGACCCAAGTGGTGACCACTACCGTGAAAGACGACGGCAGCTTTGAGGTAGAAGTACCGAACGAATTGCCGGAAGGCCCGGTTAAAGTGACAGCCGAAGTAGAAGATCCGGCCGGCAACAAAGGCACGGCGACCGACGAAGGCACCATCGACACGACTGCACCGGCGATTACCGTCGATGCGCCGGACAACAGCAACGACAACACCCCGACCCTTACCGGCAGCACCGATGCACCGGCAGGTTCGGTAGTGACCCTGACCGTGACCGATGCCAACGGCGCAACCCAAGTGGTGACCACCACCGTGAAAGCGGGCGGCACTTACGAAGCGGACGTACCGGCAGAATTGGCGGACGGTAGCTACACAGTGTCAGCGGAAGTGGCCGATGCCGCCGGTAACAAAGCCACGGCGGCCGACACCGGTTCAGTAGACACCACTGCTGCGATTAGCGTAGACGCACCGGATTTGAGCAATGACAACACACCTTTGATTACCGGTACCACGACCGATGTCGAAGCAGGCCAAGTGGTGACATTGACCGTGACCGATGGCAACGGCGAGACCCAAGTGGTGACCACTACGGTGAAAGCGGACGGCACTTACGAAGCAGAAGTACCGAACGCATTGCCGGACGGTAGCTACACAGTCGATGCCAAAGTGACCGACAAAGCCGGTAACGCGGCCGAAGCCAGTGACGACAACGGCGGCAAAGGCAACGT
>NZ_JBHSPY010000077.1:0-862 GCF_042658245.1 Neisseria weixii | reverse complement strand
GCGGTTTCGCTGCGGGTGGCGGTATAGGCCGCTTTGGCCTGTGTGCCGTCGGTGTCGTTTGCAATCACGATGTTGCGGGTGCCGATGCCGCTCTTGGTAACGCCGCTTTGGCTGTCGCCGTCGGAGCCGTAGCCGATGCTGCTGCCGACACCGTTTTTACCGGCGACGGTTTGGATGTGGCTGCCGGCAGCAGGTGCGGTTTGACCGAGGCTTTGGCCGCTGATGCTGCCCGATACGCCGATGCCGAAGCCGTCGCCTTCATAGCGGCTGTGGTTTTGAATGTCGCTGTGGCTGAGGGTGGCCGTCTGAAAGCGGTTTTGGCCATCCGTTTCGGCTTTGGCCGATGAGGTGATGATACCGCCTTTCAGGTCGGTATGGTTGCCGACATTCACTTGGAAGCCGCCGTCTCCGGCGAAGAGGCCGGATTGTTCGCTGGTGCTGCGGTGGTCGGCGTTGGTTTTGCTTCGGTTGTAACCGGCACTCGCGGATGCGCCGTAGCCGAGGGTTACCGAGCCGCTGAGGTTTTGCCGGCGGCTGCGGTAAACGGCGGTATCCTGTACGCTTTCGATGGTGAGGTTTCGGGTGCTGAGGGCAACGCCGCGGCCGTAAACCTGTGCGCCTTTGAGGGTGGTGCCGCCGCTGCTGTGTAGGGTGGTGTGGCTGCCGGTGTCGCCGATATGGGTATGGCGGTGGGTCAGGCCGTCGCCGTTGCCGTAACCTTTGCCGTAGTTGCCGCCGCCGGTAAGGCCGAAGGCGAGGCCGTTTTGGCCGTAGCTGACGGCAACGCCGGCATTCCGGCCGCTGCTGCGGTTGTCGCTGCGTTCGCTGTGGTGTTGTTCGGCCGATTGGAGCACGATGTCTT
>NZ_JBHSPY010000076.1:0-870 GCF_042658245.1 Neisseria weixii | reverse complement strand
GCAACGTACCAAAGCTTTGTTCCACCCATAGCGCGTTTTCGACAATTGCTTATTTCTTGCCTTATCGTCCTCTGTTAACGGATGGCCCCGGTGCGCCTTACGCATAATGCCGTCTGAAAGCCCTTTATGTTGCAGTAAGGCTCGATTGGCTTTGCTGTCATATCCTTTGTCGGCATAAACCTTGGTACCTTCGTCAATTTCTTGAAGCAACGGTTCAAAGTGGTTGCATTCATGTTCGTTGGCCGGTCTGATGTGCAGTTTCTCGATACAGCCTTCATGGCCGGTACGGGTATGCTGTTTGCAGCCGAGTTTGAACTTGCCGTCCTTCTTTATCCGGCGGGCAGCTTTGTCTTTGCCGGGGGTGTTTTCTGAAACCACACCGTTTTCACCGGTTTCAATCGCCCGCCGCTGTTTGCCGCCGGCTGTTTGGATAATGGCGGCGTCAATGACGGCTGCTTTGGCATTTTGGACTTTTAAGCCTTTGCCGGTTAATTGTCGGTTAATCAAATCCAGTAATTAGGCAAGTAGATTGTTTTGTACCGGCCAGTTGCGGTAACGGCAAAGTGTGCTGTGGCCGGGGGTGTCGGGTTCGTCAAAACCGCAGAAGAGGTAAAAGTCGGTACGGGTAATGAGGCTGTGTTCGAGTTCGGGGGCGGACAGGCTGTGCCATTGGCCGATTAAGACGGCTTTAAACACGGACAGCAATGAATAGGCGGGACGGCCGCCGTTATGACGGGCATAGCGGCCTTTTTGCTGTTCGGGATAACCGGCAATGGGTTGCCGGCCGGTAATGAGCTGAACTTTGAGTAAGCGAAAGCAGTTAAGGTTCTTGCCAACCATGGTTTCGGCAGTTTGAAGAAGCTGCCCATG
>NZ_JBHSPY010000075.1:0-909 GCF_042658245.1 Neisseria weixii | reverse complement strand
ATAAGTTTATATCTTGTACATTTATTCATTAGAGAGAAACGTATGCCCCAACCCCGCCATATCTTTTATATTTCCGACCGCACCGGCCTGACCGCCGAAAACATCGGCGAAGCGCTGCTCAACCAATTCGGCAATCTCGAATTCAAACGCTACACCTATCCTTTTATCAACACCGTTGAAAAAGCAAAGGAAGTGATTGCCAAAGTCAACGCCAATGCCGAAGCCAACGGCGAACGCCCGATTGCCTTTGTCAGTGTGGTGGATGATGAAATCCGCAACATGATTAAAACCGCTAATGCCTACCAAATCAATTTCTTTGAAACCTTCTTGGGTGCATTGGAAAAAGAGCTGAATGCCGAAGCCACTTTGGCCGCGCAAGGCCACCACAGTATCGGCAATACCCAACGCTACGATGCGCGTATGGAGGCGGTAAACTTTTCGCTCAATCACGACGATGGCGTCAGCGACAAAAACCTGCAGGAAGCCGATGTGATTTTGATGGGGGTATCGCGTTCGGGCAAAACACCGACCTGCCTTTATCTTGCGCTGCAATACGGTATCCGTGCCGCCAACTATCCGCTGATTCCCGATGATTTGGAATCCAGCGATTTACCGCGCATGGTCAAACCTTATAAAGACAAATTGTTCGGCCTGACTATTCAGCCCGAACGCCTGCAAGCCATCCGCCAAGAGCGCCGTCCGAATTCGACCTATGCACAACTCAACACTTGCCGCAGCGAAGTGGCCGATGCGCAAGCGATGTTTAAACGACACGGCATTCCTTATACCAATACCACCGATAAATCGGTAGAAGAATTGGCCGTGTACATCCTGCAAGCTTGTCAGTTGAAACGCCGTTTCTAATATATGCATCACAAAGGCCGTCTGAAACATCGTGTTTCAGACGGC
>NZ_JBHSPY010000074.1:0-977 GCF_042658245.1 Neisseria weixii | reverse complement strand
AAACCCGGCCACGAAAAAAAACCGGGCGGAACTGATTGAAGAGTGGCGTTACATGAGGGCGGGGAACGGCTACCTAAAGCACATGAAAGCCCTCAACGAAAAGAACGCCGCCAAAGCTGCGAAACCGTTCAAACGTTGGGGGCGGAACACCCGCTGAAATATCTGCCGCACAGTGCCGGTATTCCCAAAAGCAGCTTTCATTACCATATCGGCAAAGCCGGTCCCGATGCAGCGGCCAAAACCGCCGTGGGTGAAGTCTGTCGCCGGCACAAAGGCCGTTACGGTCATCGGCGGATTGCCGCCGTATTGTCGCGGAACAAAAAGAAAGTGCGGCGCATTATGGGTTTGTTGGGACTGAAAGCCAAAGTCCGCAGTAAAAAAGCCTACCGTCCGCAAGCAATAGGAGAGGCTTCGGACAGTATTCTCAATCGTGAGTTTACTGCCGGCAAACCGGCAGGCAAATGGCTGACCGATGTGGCGGAGTTCAAATGCACAAACGGGAAGCTGTACTTATCGCCGATATTGGATGAGGCCTTTGCAAAACCGCCGGATGCGGATTCAGTTCAAGGCGCAGCAGCGCAGCGGGTGCAGACATATCACACGATAGGCAGGCGAGCGGGCAGCGCACAACGCAGAAATGCGCTGCAGATGGCGGTTTTGCAAAGGTCTCCGATGTGTTTAACCGGGAGATTGCGGCCTATTCTTTAGGCCGCAGAGCAAACGGTGAAATGGTGGCGCAAATGTTGGACCAAGCATTCGGCCGTCTGAAAGGCCAAACGCCGCTGCTGCATTCCGGCCAAGGTGTGCTTTGCCGCACCGAGGCTTATCGAACGAAATTGGCTGAGAAAGGGATGGTGCAAAGTATGTCGCGCAAAGGCACGCCGGGACAATGCGCCGATGGAGCGTTTCTTCGGTACACTGAAAACGGAGGGTTTCTATCAGGAAGGTGCGCTGTCGGTGGCGGAGCTGACAGTGGT
>NZ_JBHSPY010000073.1:0-1069 GCF_042658245.1 Neisseria weixii | reverse complement strand
AAGGCCGCCAAACTCTGGACTTGGACGAATCGGTTTACAGCAAATCGCGCAGCATCGCTTCTAAAAAAACTTCACTCGACCAATACCGCCGCCGGCATAACGAGGCCGTCGGCAGCGAAATCAGCGGCGGCAAGGTGCTGATTGTGGCCGATAACGATTTGACCGTCCGCGGCAGCGACGTAGTTTCAGACGGCCTCACGCTATTGACGGCAGGCAATGATGTGAACATTACCGCCGCTCAAAGCAGCTATCACGACACCGGATTCCACCAAACCAAAAAATCCGGCCTGACGGGCTCGGGCGGCATCGGTTTCACGATCGGCAGCAAAAAAGACGCCGCCGGCAGCGGCAGCCGAACGTTGGTGAATCACGGTTCGACCGTCGGCAGTTTAACCGGCGACACCGTCATTTCCGCCGCACAAAACTACCGCCAAACCGGCTCGGCCGCCTCCTCGCCCGAAGGTGACGTATGGATCCGTGCGCGCAACATCGGCATTGAAGCGGCGCAGGATACTTACGCTGCCGACTACCGGCACACCCTCGAACAAAAAGGCCTGACCGCAGCGGTTGACATCCCTGTGGTTCAGGCCGCACAAAACGCGGCAGCCGCGGCCAAAACCGTCGGCAAAAGCAAAAACGGCCGCGTCAATGCCATGGCTGCGGCCAATGCCGCATGGCAGACACGCAGGTTATTGGCCGGAGAAAGCAGTCCCGACAACCTCAAAGGCCCGGCAGACACCGCTTCCGCCCTATCCGCCGGCGATTGGCAATCCGCGGCAAACGCATCCAACGCCAGCGTATCCCTTACCTACGGCCGACAAAAAAACACTGCCCAAAGCCATACCGAAGGCAGCACCGCCCAAGGCAGCCAAGTCATCGGCGGCGGCCAAGTCAGCCTGATCGCCGACGAAGGCCGTCTGAACATCACCGGCTCGGATGCGGCCGGTAAAAAAGGCACCTTATTGCGCGCCAAAGACATCGTGCTCCAATCGGCCGAACAACACCACAGCGAACGCAGCGACAACCGCAGCAGCGGCCGGAATGCCGGCGTTGCCGTCAGCTACGGCCA
>NZ_JBHSPY010000072.1:0-1220 GCF_042658245.1 Neisseria weixii | reverse complement strand
AAGGCCGCCAAACTCTGGACTTGGACGAATCGGTTTACAGCAAATCGCGCAGCATCGCTTCTAAAAAAACTTCACTCGACCAATACCGCCGCCGGCACGATGAAGCGGCGGGCAGCACTATTGAAGGCAATGAGGTCGTTATTCGCGCCGGGCAGGATTTGAATATGCGCGGCAGCAACGCGGTTTCAGACGGCCTCACGGTGTTGGCGGCGGGAAATGATGTGAACATTACCGCAGCTGAAAACACTTATGCCGACCATGAGTTCCACGAGCGCAAACGATCGGGTTTGAGCGGCGGCTTTAAAGACGGTGTGCTCAGCGTCGGTGTGGGTAAATCATCGCAGAAACTCAATCAAGATGATGCTTCCACCAGCCTCACCGTTTCCCAAGTCGGTAGTATCACGGGAGACACCGCCATTATTGCGGGCAACAATCTGACCACCGAAGCTGCTGTCTTGGCTACCGGCGGCGATATGACCCCACAAGGCCGCAATGTGTCGCTCAATGCCGCGCACACCGCATCGCAAAGCGACAGCCGTATGGAAGCCAAGCAGTCAGGCGTATCGGCCAGTATTACCGTGAATCCGTTTGAAGCAGCCAAAGCCAGCTACGACCGCAATATGCAGGGCAGCGGTTACAGCGGTTCTGTTGTCGGTAAAACCATACAGGGCGGTGATGCCATCGGTAAAGCCATTTATGCCGCAACGACGCCCGTAGTCTTCACAGCTGGCCGCCAAAAATCCAGCGAAAGCCGCCATAGCGAAGGCACTCAGGCAGTCGTGACCTCGGTATCCGCACAAGGCGATTTGAACATCATTGCCACCGACGGCAATATCAAGAGCGAAGGCGCGAAACTCGCCGCCGAAGGCAATGCCCTGCTTTCTGCTACGGAAAGCATCGAATTGGGCTTTGCCCGAGATACGGCCGCCCAAAGCGGCGAGCGTAAACGCAGCGGCTTCAGCATTGATAACCGCGAAGTGATTCCGTTTGGCACCTTCAACGACCGCAGCGAAGCGCAAGGCAGCCTCGACAAAGCCACCGGCACGCAATTGTCTGCCGGCGGCGCAGCCGTATTGCAGGCGAAAAAAGCCGATATCGGCATCTTGGGCAGCAGTATTGCCGCCCAAGACGACGTTACCCTGATTGCAGGCCGCGACATCAACATCCGCTCCACCCAAAACAGCCAAAACCAATCCGAACGCCAAACCACCAGCGGCATC
>NZ_JBHSPY010000071.1:0-1315 GCF_042658245.1 Neisseria weixii | reverse complement strand
AAAACATACAGCCAAAGTTTTTTGCTTAGGCCATGCTGCCGTACGCAAACGGGCAACCCGTTATGTTCTTCATGGAGGGGACGGCATCAACCGATGGTCGGGTATTACCGTTTATCCTTTGGATTTCAAGTCGAACGCCGTCAGAATGGTCATAAATGAAGGGCTGTCCCAAAAAGGGGCATCCGCCCGGTTGAACCTGCCGACCGGTTCCCTACTCACCCAATGGCTGTGTCGGTACCGCCAATACGGCACCGGCGGTTTGAAAGCCAAACCGGAAGGCAGGAAGCCTGTGAAGAAGCCCAAGCAACCTGAGGCCGCCCCAAAAGCCGGCCATCTCAAAACCAAAGAAGGGCTGATGGAAGAACTGCTTTACCTTCGTGCAGGGACGGCCGTCTTAAAAAAGCCCGATGCCTTAATCCGGGAGGACGGAGTGCGGCAGAGCGAAGCCGGATCGTCGCAGGATTAAGGCAGGACTATCCTTTGAAACTGCTGCTGACAATTGCCGGACTGCCGCGCAGTACCTTCTGCTACCAATTGGCTGCTCAATCGGCAGAAGACAAATATGCCGGTTTGAAACAGCATATCCTCACTGTTTGCCGGCAACACAAAGGACGGTACGGCTACCGCAGGATAACGGCGGCCATCCGTCATACAGGGACATCGGCCAACCACAAGGCAGCCGGCCGCCTGATGGCGCAGATGGGCCTGAGGGCAGTGATACGGCAACGCAAATACCGCCCGTTTAAAGGAGGGGCGGTAGAACTGCGCCCAATATCCTGCTACGCCATTTCAAAGCGGAAAGACCGAATAAGAAATGGGTTACGGACGTTACCGGGTTCAATGTTGCAGGAGGGAAGCTGTATCTGCCGCCGGTGACGGATTTGTTTAACGGGGAAACCGTCAGCTGCCGTATCCAAACCCGGCCGGCTTCCGATTTGGCCGGCAAGATGCTGAAAGAGGCGTTTAAGACATTAATGCCGTCTGAAAAGCCGATACTGCATTCGGATCAGGGGGGGCAGTATCGAATGCCCTTTTATCAACAACAGTTAAAAGACAAAGGATTAGTGCAGGGTATGTCCCGTAAGGGAAACTGTTTGGACAATGCGGCGGTGGAAAGTTTCTTTGGAACGTTGAAGCCGGAATGTTTCCATACCTGCAAATATGCTTCTGTTACCGAATTGGAAACAGCCTTGCATGAGTATATTCATTATTACAACCACGAGAGGATTAAGCTCAAATTAAAAGGACTGAGTCCTGTACAGTACAGGATTCAGTCCTTGAAAACCGCTTGATTAAACTGTCCGGCTTTTTGGGG
>NZ_JBHSPY010000070.1:0-1326 GCF_042658245.1 Neisseria weixii | reverse complement strand
CCAAGACGACGTTACCCTGATTGCAGGCCGCGACATCAACATCCGCTCCACCCAAAACAGCCAAAACCAATCCGAACGCCAAACCACCAGCGGCATCGGCACGGCGGTGATTTCCGATACCGAACACTTCGCCGGTTGGATGAAAAACCGCCAAGACAGCAACAGCAGGCAAGTCGAGCAGGTCAAATCGCAAATCGGCAGTTTGGGCGGTCATGTCCATATTCAGGCCGAGGGCAACTACACCCAGCAGGTTGCCGATGTATTGGCAGCAAAAGACCTCAATATCACCGCCAAAAGCGTTGACGTATTGGCCGCCCGCAACCTCAGCAGCAGCCACCAAGCCGAGCGCGATGTCAAAATCGGCACCTTTGCCAAAATATCCTCGCCGCTGATTGATTTGGTGAATGCCGCCGAAGGCGCGGTGAAGAGCAAAGCCGACGACCGCACTCAGGCACTGCAAACGCTGGCGGCCGGCGCACAGGCCTATTCCGCCTACAACACCGCCAGCAGCGGCGGCGCATTGGCCAAAGCAGAAGTCGGCTTCGGCTTCAAAACCGCCAACAGCAGCCAAGACCAAAGCCAAAGCCTCAGTCAGGGCAATGTGTTGAACGCCGGCGGCGACCTCAATATCCGTTCCACCGAGGGCGGTATCCGACTGCAGCACACCCGTGCCACAGCCGCCGACACCCTGCGCTTAGATTCGGCCAAAGACCTCATCCTCGAATCCGGCCAATCCGCCCAAAGCGCCGACGGCAAAAACAGCAGCCTCGGGGCATCGGTGGGCGTAGGCGTTTCCGTGGGCGCGCAAACCGGTGTGTACGCCTATGGTGAAGTGGGCGGCAGCAAAGGCAAAAACCACTATCTCGCCCAAACCCACGACCACACCGCCCTCAAAGCCGACAACATCCAATTGGCCAGCCAAGGCGACACCACACTCAAAGGGGCAACCTCCACCGCCAAGCGCATCGATGCCGATGTCAAAGGCCGTCTGAACATCGAAAGCGTTCAAGACCATATCGAGCAGGAAAACAAACAGACCGGCGCGGGCGTACGCGTTCAAGTATCCTTCGGCACCGCATGGGAAGCCTCGGGCAACTTCAGCCAAAGCAAAGCCTCGGGCAGCAGCGACACCGTATCCGTCCAATCCGGCCTCTTCGCCGGCGACGGCGGCTATCACATCAACGCCGACAGCGTCCACCTCAAAGGCGGCGCGATTGCCTCCACCGCGCCGAAAGAGCAAAACGAACTGACCGCCAACCGCTTTACCTTTGAAAACATTCAAAACCAAAGCAGCTACAGCGCGTCTAATGTCGGCTTAAGCGGCGG
>NZ_JBHSPY010000069.1:0-1343 GCF_042658245.1 Neisseria weixii | reverse complement strand
CTTGACAGCCCGGCGCTTAAATATCAGGAAAATGCCTCACTCGGCAAGCTTCAAAATCTGGCAATAGCCGCCGCCCTCAACCCAACCGCCGTTACCCACGGCGGCAGCACCCCTGCGCCCGTTAAAACCCTCAACACCGCCACCAAGCTGCCGACTTCCGGCCTGTATGCCGTCAACCCGGCCAACCCGTCGTATCTGGTCGAAACCGATCCGGCCTTTGCCAATGACAAACAATGGCTGGGCAGCGGCTATATGCTCAACGCCCTCAACCTCGACCCGAGCCATATGCACAAACGCCTGGGCGACGGCTATTACGAACAAAAACTGGTGAACGAGCAAATCGCCCGCCTAACCGGCTACCGCCGCCTCGACGGTTATACCAACGACGAAGAACAGTTCAAAGCCCTGATGGAAGCCGGCATCACCTTCGCCCGCCAGCAGCAGCTCACACCGGGCATCGCCCTTTCGCCCGAACAAGTGGCGCGGCTTACTGCCGACATCGTTTGGCTGGAAACGCAAACCCTGACCTTAATCGACGGCAGCACGGTTGACGTATTGGCACCCAAAGTCTACCTCACCGTCAAACCCGGCGACATCAATGCCCACGGCGGCTTAATCAGTGCCGACAAGCTGGCAGTGGACGGCGCGGGCAGCATCGTCAACAGCGGCACTCTGGCCGGACGCAAGATTGTGGACTTATCCGCCACCGATATCCAAAACAGCGGTGTGGTTCAAGGCGGTAAAGTACAATTGCGCGGCCAAGACGTAAACATCGACGGCGGCACCGTTGAAGCCGACACCCTCCTCGCCGTCGAAGCCGGCCGCATCCGCGTTGCCTCCACGACATCCACCCACGGCGACGGACGCAACGGCCAAACCCAAATAGACCGTGTGGCCGGTTTGTATGTCAACAATGCTTCAGACGGCCTCTTAAGCCTCAAAGCCAACGAAAGCATCGACTTTGTCGCCGCCGACCTGCGCAACGAAGCAGCCAAGGGTCAAACCCAAATCGTTTCAGACGGCCGCATCGGTTTGGGTACCGCCAAACTCGAGTCACACGGCAAACGGGGCGGATTGAGCGATAAAAACCACCGCCACATCAGCCAAACCTCCGAAGCAGGTACAAGCATCAGTACCTCGGGCGATATCCTGCTTTCCGCCAAAGACGGTTTGACCGTCCGCCAAGGCAGCATTGCCAGCGATAAAGGCAGGGTTACCCTCTCCGGCCGCAACGTCCATATCACCGAAGGCCGCCAAACTCTGGACTTGGACGAATCGGTTTACAGCAAATCGCGCAGCATCGCTTCTAAAAAAACTTCACTCGACCAATACCGCCGCCGGCA
>NZ_JBHSPY010000068.1:0-1736 GCF_042658245.1 Neisseria weixii | reverse complement strand
AGATTCTTATGAAAAAAATGATGACCGTAATCGCGTTGGCTTTTGTACTGTCCGCGTGCAGCCAACCGCGCACCGGCGGCTTTTTTGGTGCGTCCAATAATGGTGCGGCCGGCGGGGTAACGCAGTCTTTTCGCTGGTAAGGAATGATTTTAAAGGCCGTCTGAAATGTGTTTGATTGGATAAAACACATTTCAGACGGCCTTTCTGCTTTTGCGCTTTGGATAAATGATAAAAGCGATACTAGGCTGTTTTGCGACAGCTTTTTGGCATAGTTTGCGAATATTCATGAAACTTTACAATTTGCTTAAAAGTTTCTGATTTTTATTTGGCATTAAATACCAATAAATCAAAAAATCGAAGTTTAAATTTACGATAAAATCCAATTTTTCGTAATTTTAAACAGGCCGTATGAAAAAGACGGGTAACAAAATGGCACAAAATCAAACACACACTTCGACATCAACCTGGCAAAGCCGCATGAGCGCGTTGGGGCCGGGTATCATGATGGCTTCGGCAGCCATCGGCGGTTCGCATTTGATTGCGTCCACACAGGCCGGGGCGTTGTATGGCTGGCAGTTGGCCTTAATCATCATCTTGACCAACTTGCTGAAATATCCGTTTTTCCGTTTCAGCGCACACTACACCATGGACACAGGCAAGAGCTTGGTGCAGGGCTATGCCGAGAAAAGCCGCTTTTATTTATGGGTATTTGCGCTGCTGTGTTTCGTTTCCGCAACCATCAGCACCGGAGCGGTAGCAGTGGTGACGGCGGCAATTATCAAAATGGCTTTGCCGAACCTCGGTTTGGAAACGGGCGTGATTGCTGCCTTGATTATGCTTTCCTGCCTGCTGATTTTGGTGAGCGGCCAATACCGTGCGCTTGACCGCGTATCCAAAGCGATTGTCGCCAGCTTAGCGGTGGCCACCGTCATTGCGGCCGGTATTGCCATGTCGCGCGGCATGCAGATGCAGCCTGACTTTATTGAGCCGACTCCGTGGACGCTCGCAGGTTTGGGTTTCATCATCGCCTTGATGGGCTGGATGCCGGCGCCGATTGAGATTTCCGCGATTAACTCGTTATGGGTAACGGAAAAACAAAAAATCGAACCTTCCAGCTACCGCGACGGCATTTTCGACTTCAACGTCGGCTTCTATACCAGTGCGGCGCTGGCGGTGGTGTTTCTGGTGTTGGGTGCGTATGTGCAATACGGCAACGGAGAAGCCGTGCAAATGGCCGGCGGCAAATACATCGGCCAGTTGATCAATATGTATGCCGTGACCATCGGCGAATGGGCGCATCCGCTGGTGGCGTTCATTGCGTTTGCCTGTATGTACGGCACTACCATCACCGTGATTGACGGTTACGCGCGCGCCATGTCCGAATCGGTGCGCCTGATCCGCCACAAAGAAAGCGTGCGCAAAGGCGAATTGTTCGGCTGGTATCTGTGGGTCGCCGGCACCGGATTGGCGCTGATTTTGTGGTTCAACAGCGCGATGGCGGAATTGCTGAAATTCGCCATGATTTCCGCTTTCTTGGCCGCGCCCGTGTTCGCATGGTTGAACTACCGCCTGGTCAAAGCCGACAAAAAACACAAACTCTCCAAAGGCATGGAAGCCTTGGCGGTTGCCGGTTTGATTTACTTGGTGGGTTTTGCCGTGTTGTTCCTGCTCAATTTGGGTGGATTCTTAGCTTAAGTTGATTGAATGATACAAAGGCCGTCTGAAATATTTCAGAC
>NZ_JBHSPY010000067.1:0-2151 GCF_042658245.1 Neisseria weixii | reverse complement strand
CTGTCGGCTACAGAACCCGGCTTGAAAAGGCTGTTTGAGAAAGATTCTTAACTTGTCCAAGTATTGGGGGACGGTTCATCTTATTTTCAGACGGCCTCTTTCACTTATCCCAATCAGTTTGCTGCGCGGTAATCTGCATCAGCTTTTTCAAATTTTTCAATGATTTCTCGGCTAAGCTCTTTGTCCATCAGTGACACGGTGCAGGTCACCAGCCAGCAGGCGATAAAGCCCGGTACGATTTCGTACATGGTCGCCATGCCGGCGGCTTTGAGCGCGGGGTTCGCCCATTCCGCCCATGCCACGCAAACCAGTGCACCGGCAATCATGCCCCATAATGCACCGTTGGCGGTCATGCGTTTCCAGAATACAGATAAAATCACCACCGGACCGAATGCGGCACCAAAGCCGGCCCATGCGTAAGATACCAAGCCCAAAACTTTGCTTTCCGGATTGCCGGCAATCAGAATGGCAATCACCGCCACGGCCAACACCATGATGCGGCCGACCCATACCAACTCCTGCTGCGTGGCATCAGGGCGCAGGAAGCCTTTGTAGAAGTCTTCGGTAATCGCGCTTGAACACACCAGTAATTGGCAAGACAAGGTCGACATCACCGCCGCCAGAATCGCGCTCAAAATCACGCCGGCTATCCATGGGTTGAACAATAATGTTGCCAAGGCGATAAATACGCGTTCGTTGTTGCCTTCCATCGCACCGACTTGTTCCGGGTGGCCGCCGAAGTAAGCGATACCGAAATAGCCGACGGCGACGGCACCAGCTAAGCAGACTATCATCCATGTCATGCCGATACGGCGGGCGCTTTTCAGCGATTGCACGTTTTCAGCCGCCATAAAGCGCGCCAAAATGTGCGGCTGGCCGAAATAACCCAAGCCCCATGCCGCAGTGGAGATAATACCCAAGAAGGTAGTTCCGGCAAACAGGCTGCTGTATTCTTGGCCGGTAGTCGCGGCTACGGCTTGCACTGCCGCGCTCATTTCTGCTGCGCCGCCTAAGCTCAAATAGACCATCACCGGCGTCAGAATCAGGGCGAACAGCATCAGGGTTGCTTGCACGGTGTCCGTCCAACTCACCGCCAAGAAGCCGCCGATAAAGGTATAGGCAATGGTCGCGCCGGCACCTAACCAAATGGCAGTGCCGTAGCTCATGCCTTCAAACAGACTTTGGAACAAACGCGCACCGGCCACCACGCCTGAAGCGCAGTAAATGGTGAAGAAAAACAGAATAATAATCGCGGAAATCACTTTCATTGCTTGGCCTTTGGCGCCGAAGCGGTGGAAGAAATAATCCGGCAGGGTCAAGGCATTGTTGGCGTATTCGGTGTGCACACGCAAACGGCCGGACACAAACAGCCAGTTCAACCATGCGCCAATGGTCAGACCGATGGCAATCCAAGCCTCGCTCAAACCGACCGCGTAAATCGCACCCGGCAAACCCATCAGCAACCAACCCGACATATCAGAGGCGCCGGCCGACATCGCCGTCACATAAGGGCCTAAGCTGCGGCCGCCGAGAATATAATCGTCGAAGTTGCGGGTAGAAAAATAAGCGGCCAAGCCGATCAGCAGCACCGCCACAAGGTATAAACCAAACGTGATATACATGGGATTCATGTTATCGCTCCTCATTTTTAGTAAACTTACTTTTGATAAGCAGATTCAGATCTGAGATTTTTCTTATATTATATTAAAAAACAACAATTTGGCTTTTATGCGCTTATCATACGCCATCAAGACAAATTGATTTGATTTACAATCAGATATGTTTAAATTACATCAAGATTTGTAAATATTTGGTTTCAGCATACCGTAATTTCCGTGACTTGCAAAGCAACAGGCCATAATTTTTTTGATAACCGAATAAAATACAATTATTTTTTACAAATAAAACAAATAGTTATCAAAAAAACCAGCCGGTTTTATTTTGGTTTCCAACCGTGGAATATCTTCCTTATTTCCGGCTAATCTCTTGAAATAAAAAGTAATTCAACAACAGAATCATGCTTAAATTTGAATTTTTATACCAACATAAAAAAGGGGGCTGTACTAGATAACTAGAATAAATTCTGCTTTACTAATTGTTTTAAAATAGAAATCTGAACTTTTATTTCACTGTGGTTAAACCGCCATTCAC
>NZ_JBHSPY010000066.1:0-2520 GCF_042658245.1 Neisseria weixii | reverse complement strand
TCAGTTTGTTTTGCTTGTACTGACTTAAACGGCTTCTTCTCATAGGGGTTATTCTAACCTGAAATTAGATTTCCCTAGTTATCTAGTACAGCCCCTACAGTTTTGATTACCGGCCGGTGACGGATATTGATAAAATTGATGTTGTAGTTGGAAATGCCGGTAAAGCAGGATTTACGGTCACTTTATTTTCCCGACGTATATTGGGGAGAGTTACACATGGCTTGAAAGCATTACCGATTTGCTGCGCCGGCGGGTGCAAAGACTCGGACAAACAATAAAGTTTGGGACATCGGTGGAAGCACCGGCGTTGTGCATTGGGGTCGGATTGCGCGGTAGGACGGTAAAAATCACCTGCCGTCCAAACGGTTAAAAGCTGTCTCGAACGGTTAGCCTGAAATGGGCATGCGGTTTAAACCGTTTCCAGCAAGCCTGCATATGCCTTTAATTTAAAATGGTGTAACACCGGCCAAAACACGGGTCATTTGCCGCAGATAAATAAAATGCCGGTGGCGGAGTACCGATGTATGAAGGATTCCACCTCAGTCTGAAACAGATTATAATAATGTCCTTTGATGCCGTCTGAAATCAGTTTCAGACGGCCTTTGTCTTGGAAGAAAATATGAAACCGTCTATTTTAGAGAAATTACAACAACTTAGCGAACGTTTGGAAGAAGTTGCCCATCTGCTCGGCCAGCCTGAAGCTACCGACGATATGGACAACTACCGCAAGCTCACGCGCGAACATGCCGAGCTGACGCCGGTGGTGGAAGTGTTCCAAAAATATCAGCAGGCGCAAAGTGATGTGGCGGAGGCGCAGGAAATGCTGGCCGATCCCGATATGAAAGAATTTGCCGCCGAAGAAATTGAAGCGGCCAATGCGCTGATTGAAGAATTGGATGTTGCGCTGCAAAAGTTGCTGCTGCCCAAAGATGCAGATGATGATAAAAACATTTTCATCGAAGTGCGCGCCGGTACCGGCGGTGATGAAGCGGCTTTATTTGCCGGCGATTTACTGCGTATGTACAGCCGCTACGCCGAGCGCAACCGCTGGCAGGTGGAAATCGTGTCGGCCAACGAAAGCGGGTTGGGCGGCTATAAAGAAGTGATTGCCCGCATTGTCGGACTGGGGGCATACAGCCGTTTGAAATTTGAATCCGGCGGCCACCGCGTGCAGCGTGTTCCCGCCACCGAAAGCCAAGGCCGCATCCACACATCTGCCTGCACCGTCGCCGTGATGCCCGAAGCCGATGAGTTGGAAGATATTGAATTGAACACCGCCGATTTGCGTATCGACACTTTCCGCGCATCAGGCGCAGGTGGCCAGCACATCAACAAAACCGATTCCGCCGTGCGCATTACCCACTTGCCCACCGGCATGGTGGTCGAATGCCAAGACGGCCGCAGCCAACACGCCAACAAAGCGCAGGCGATGAAAGTTTTGGCCGCGCGTTTGAACGATGCCCAAAAGCATGAAGCGCAGGCCAAGGAGGCCGCCGAACGCAAATCGCTCATCGGCAGCGGCGACCGCAGCGAACGCATCCGTACCTACAACTATCCGCAAGGCCGCGTCACCGACCACCGCATCAACCTGACTCTGCACAAGCTTGATTTCATCATGGACGGCGATTTGGAAGAATTGACCAATGCACTGATTGCCGAGCATCAAGCCGAATTGTTAGCTGCCATGGGCGATTAACAAACTATTTATTTTTCAATGATGCTGTAAACGGCCATTGCTGCTGCCGCAATGATCAGATAAACCCAATTAATGCCGAAGCCGTATTTCTCTGCGGGAAAAGAATCTTTGAGTTTGAATAATCTACCGAAGAAGAAGCAAAGTAGGAAAATACATACAAAAAATAAAGCAAGGTCATGACGCATAAGTTGATGCTCCATATATCGTCAAAAGTTTTGTAACGCTTTAAAGGGATTAAAGAAGGGAAGGTTTCTCTAAAACTTACCAGATTAAACCTTCCCATTCTTTAGTTAATGTCGGCAATTATTATTTAGTAAGAAAACCTTGAGCCATTCAACCTACCGTAGAGAGACCTACCAAATCAACTGCTGCAGTAATTCCCATTGGCCCACCTATTGCACCTCCTGCTGCGCCTAAGGTTGTGGCGTAACCTGCATCCCGCCAATTGAACTTTCTTCCGCTTGCAGCAACACTTCCGGCATAAGCTCCGTAACCGGCAATGCCTCCGGCAATCGCTCCCGGAACAGCAAAACCTCCATTGACAACCAATAATTCACGGTTATTTAATTCATGCATGGTATATCTCTCTGGTTAATTAACAAAAATATTTGTACAAGAAAAGTGTATATTGTTGTGTCAAAGAAAATAAAAAATAGTTCAAAAATGATAATAATTACTTTTAATTTTAAAGGGGCTGTACTAGATAACTAGGGAAATCTAATTTCAGGTTAGAATAATCCCTATGAGAAGAAGCCGTTTAAGCCAGTACAAGCAAAACAAACTGATTGAACTGTTTATTGCGGGTGTTACTGCCCGTACTGCAG
>NZ_JBHSPY010000065.1:0-2693 GCF_042658245.1 Neisseria weixii | reverse complement strand
TTGTTTTGCTTGTACTGACTTAAACGGCTTCTTCTCATAGGGATTATTCTAACCTGAAATTAGATTTCCCTAGTTATCTAGTACAGCCCCTTATTTTATATTTGGTATAAAGCGCTCCTATCAATAGGCAAGTAAGAAAACGTAGGACATAGCTTTTTATGTTTTAAATGGAGTTTTAAAGATTCAGGCCGTCTGAAAAACATGGTTATCACAAACAATGTTTCAGACGGCCTTGTCATCAATAATCAATCCAAGAAAGATTATTTACTGTACATCACCCATAAATCTTCTTGCAAATTTACCAATGCTTCGCCTTCTGCGGCTTGAATGCGGAGATATGAGCCGTCGGGCTGCATTTCCCATGCTTTGGTATTGTCTTCCAGCGCCATGGTTAAACCTTCGTGAATCACACGCGTTTTGAGAGCCGGATGCAGAATCGGTGTGGCCACTTCGATACGGCGGAAGAAGTTACGCCCCATCCAGTCAGCGCTGGAAATATAGGTATCTTCTTTGCCGCTGTTGTAGAAATAGAAAATACGTGAATGTTCGAGTTGGCGGCCAATGATGGAACGCACGCGGATGTTATCCGACAGGCCTTTTACTCCCGGGCGCAGGGTACACATGCCACGCACAATTAGTTCGATTTGTACGCCGGCAGCGCTGGCTGCATACAAAGCTTCGATTACGCTCGGCTCAATCAAAGAATTCATCTTGGCGATGATTTTGGCCGGTTTGCCTGCACGGGCGTTCTCGGCTTCCCGCTGGATACGGCTGATAATCATCGGGTACAGCGTAAACGGGCTTTGATAAAGCTTATTCAAGCGGCCCGGTTTGCCTAAGCCGGTGATTTCCATAAATAAAGTATTTACATCGGCGGTAATGTCGGAATCATCCGTAATTAAGCCAAAGTCGGTGTAGATACGCGATGTCCCTTGATGGTAGTTGCCTGTGCCTAAGTGTGCATAGCTTTTCAGACGGCCTTCTTCACGGCGGATGACCAAGGCCATTTTGGCGTGCACTTTATAACCGAATACACCGTACACCACGTGCGCACCAACGTTTTCTAATTTTTGCGCCCAGCTGACGTTGTTGGCTTCATCGAAGCGCGCCATCAATTCGACCACCACGGTCACTTGTTTGCCCGCCAGCGCGGCGCGCATCAGCGCTTTGACCAATTCGGAATTGCTGCCGGTGCGGTAAATCGTCATTTTGACAGCCAATACATCTGGGTCGCTGGCCGCCTCGCGAATCATTTGAACCACCGGGTCAAACGACTGGTAAGGATGGTGCAGTAATATCGGACCTTGCCTGGCTAAATCCAAAACAGAGCCGTTTTTACCCAATTTTTTCAGACGGCCAACGCTTGCTGGCGGTGTAAATTTCAAATCGGGGCGGTCCACCAAATCCGGGACGGCATTCAAGCGCACCAGATTGACCGGCCCCTTTACTTGATAGACCTCGGAAGGCTTCAATTTGAATTGGTCGAGCAGGAATTGGCAGATATGCTGCGGGCAGGTGTCTGCCAATTCCAAGCGCACGCCGTCGCCGTATTCGCGATCGCGTAATTCGCTCTGAATGGCGGTGCGCAGGTTTTCCAAATCATCATCGTCAACGGTCAAATCGCTGTCGCGCGTTAAACGGAACTGGTGGCAGCCTTTGACTTCCATGCCCAAAAACAACTTATGCACATGCGCGTGCAAAATAGACGACAGGAATACAAAGCCTTCATTACCATCGCAAATTTCAGACGGCATTTTCACCACACGCGGCAAAATACGCGGCGCTTGCACAATCGCCATGCTGGACGGGCGCCCGAAGGCATCTGTGCCTTCCAGTTCCACTGCGAAATTGAGGGACTTATTCAATACGCGTGGAAAGGGGTGCGAGGGGTCAAGGCCGATGGGCGTCAAAATCGGCATTAATTCGTTGTCGAAATATTCGTTAATCCATTTTTGCTGCTCGGAAGTCCAAGTATGGCGACGGTAGAAATGAATACCTTGCTTGGCTAATTCCGGCTGTAACACTTCATTAAACAGCGCATATTGTTCTTCAATCAAAGCGTGTGCCTGCGCAGAAACATCTTCAAGTGTTTCAGACGGTGTTTTGCCGTTGTCCAGCACAATATGCGGACAGAGCTTTTGGTCGCGTTTCAACGAAGCGACACGGACTTCAAAAAATTCATCTAAGTTAGAAGAAACGATGCACAAAAAACGCAAACGTTCCAATAGTGGCACGCTCGGGTCTTGCGCTTGTGCCAACACGCGGCGGTTGAATTCGAGCAGGCTCAGCTCGCGACAGAGAATTCGGTTTTGGTCAGGCATAATTTTCCCCCTATTCAGACATAGGTATCTTGTTAAAATTAAAGTCATCAATCATATATTCAGTATAGCGCGTTTTCAGGGCGGTGTAACCGTGGCCGGTTGGGTTGGGATGGGCGCTAAAAGGCAACGGGCAAGCATACCCAAGCTCTGTGAATGTTTGATGACAGGCCGTCTGAAATGGATGTTTTCAGATGGCCTGACGGTTATGAATAGGCCGAGACCTTTGCAAAAAAACCAAAACTCCCCTAAATTCCCCCTAAAGAATTCAGAGGAGTTTTTTTTATGAGCAGCTTCTTCCACCAACAAGCCCGAATCATGACGGGCAAACATACCGGCAGCTGCCCGTTGCTCAAAATTAACCGGCTGCCCGAT
>NZ_JBHSPY010000064.1:0-3095 GCF_042658245.1 Neisseria weixii | reverse complement strand
AAAACCGCATTTCAAACTCAAACTGAACGGCAAGGGCGTAACCTTCAAACCCGAAGACCTGAGCAGCCATATCGCCGTATCACGCCAGTTTCTAGGTGGCTTCAACGGTTGGCTGCCCAATCCCGACCCGATTTTGCGCAAAGCGGGCAGGCAAATTTCCGTGTACCGTGAGCTACTGCGCGACCCTTTGGTCGGCAGTCTGGTACGCCGCCGAAAAGCCGCCGTCGCGCGGCTGGATTGGCAGCTTACGGGCGATGATGTGCCGGAAAACGTGCGTCAATTCGTCGAGAACTGGCTGGCCGAAACCGATGTTTACCGTCTGATTAAAGACATTCTCAACGCGCCGCTGTTCGGTTATCAACCCATTGAGCTGATTTGGCAGCAGGATACGCAGTGGCTGCCATCTGAAATTGTGGCCAAGCCGCAGGAATGGTTCGGGTTTGATGGACAAAACGAGTTGGTTTATACGCAAAACGGCCTCAAGCAAGAGCCGCTGCCGCCGTATAAATTCCTCTGTCCGACCCACGAAGCCGATTATCTCAACCCCTACGGTTTGGGCGATTTGGGCTTGGTGTTCTGGCTGGTAACTTTCAAACGCGGCGGCCTGAAATTCTGGGTGCAGTTCACAGAAAAATATGGTGCGCCGTGGCTCATCGGCAAAGAGCCGCGCAGCAATACCCCCGACGATACCGAAAAGCTGCTCGACGCGCTGGAAGCCCTGATCGCAAACTCGGTTGGTACGATTCCCAACGATTCCAGCGTGGAAATCCACGAAGCCAGCGGTAAATCCTCATCGGTCGATGCTTACGACAAGCTCATCCGCTACTGCCGCAGCGAAATCAACATCGCGCTGCTCGGCCAAGACCAAACCACCGACAAAGACACCAACCACGCCAGCGCGGCGGCGGGCTTGGAAGTGGCCGCCGACATCCGAGACAGCGACAGCCGTATCGTGGAAACTACGTTTAATCAACTGATTGCATGGGTGGTGGAACTGAATTTCGGCGATGTTCCTGCGCCCAAGTTCGAGTTGTTTGAAAATGAAGAAGCCGGCACCAAAGAACGTGCCGAACGGGATAAAACCTTGGCCGATTCGGGCCTGAAATTTACGCCGCAATACTGGAAACGCACCTACGGTTTGGAGGATGGCGATATTGTCGAACAGGCGGAAAGCCCGGTCATGCCGTCTGAAAACGAACGCAGTGAGTTTCCGCGCAGCAAAAAACCGTCGGCCGACTTTGCCGAGCATAACCACACCGATGCAGGCTTAATCATCGACACGCTCGCGCCCGATACAGGCCGTCTGAACGCACAAAGCCAAGCCTTAACCGCTGTTTTGGCCGCCGAAATTCAAAAGGGCGAAACCGAAGACAATATCCTTGACCGTTTGGCCGAAGCCTTTCCGAATATGGACGATGCCGACCTGCAGAACGAGCTGGCTCGCGTGATTTTTCTGTCGGACTTGGTCGGACGCATTGAAGCACGTGGAGAGTTGGTATGAATCCCGAAGACATTAAAGCCGTGTTCGGCATGACACCCGAAGCGGCAGTTGAATATCTGAAGCAAAAAGGCGTGAACGTCTCGTGGGACTGGCAGGATATACTGGACGACACGCACGCTACCGCGTTTACCGTGGCCAAAACCGCGGGTATGGACGTGGCCGAAGACATCTATAAAGCGGTAGTTCACGCGGCTGAAAACGGCGAGACCTTGGAAGAGTTCACCCGCCAGCTCACGCCCGTTTTGCAAGGAAAAGGCTGGTGGGGCAGACAAGAAGTTACCAATCCTGACACAGGCGGCATTCAGACGGCCACACTCGGCACGCCGCACCGCCTGAAAACCATCTACCTCACCAACATGCAGTCAGCCTACATGGCAGGCCGCTATGCCGAGATGATGGACTCGGTAGGCACACACCCGTATTGGCAATATGTGGCCATCAACGACAGCCGCACCCGCGACAGCCACCGCCTGCTGCACGGCCGTGTGTACCGTGCCGGCGACCCGGTTTGGGACACCCTGTATCCGCCGCTCGATTTCCGCTGCCGCTGCCGCGTGCGTCCATTATCGCGTGCAGCAGGCGAAGCCAAAGTGTTACCCAGCCCGATGCTGGAAACCCAAACCATCGACATCGGCACCAACGAATACACAGGCGAAGAACGCTACGCCCAACGCACGGGCATCCGCATCGGCGGCAAATTCGTCGCCCCCAGCGCAGGCTTCAACGCCAACCAAGGCCAAGCCATGCTCTCGCGCATGGCTTCGGTGGCGGTGCAGAAAGCACAGGCCGTCCATCCCGACATCGCCCGTATCGCACTCAAAACCATGATGGGCAACGCCAAATTCAAAGCAGCATTGTCAGCGGCGGAACTGGCTTGGGTACTTAATTTACTTAAAGGATAAAAATGGTACATCTTGACTTATCGGATAAAGACCAAGCTTGTGAAATTAAAGTTGACCACACCGTCGGTTTAAACAGCGTCTTACTTATACATAGAGACATTACCATCAGAATAGATGGCCATCAGGCATTCATTCTGATGAAAAACCTAGCCGATTTATTTAATTGCGACGTAACGGAAAACGAATATGCTTGAAATCAGTTTAGATGCCGACCAACTGGAACACGGCCTCAACCGGCTGCTCAAAAACGCCACCGACACCCGCCCCATGATGCGTGCCATCGCCACCGAAATGGTCTCCCTTACAGAAGACAACTTCGAAAACGAAAGCTGGGGCAGTGAAAAGTGGAAACAAAGCAAACGTGCCGCCGACAGCGGCAAAACCTTGCAACTGACCGGCCAACTCGCCGCCAGTATCTCCACCAAAACCGGAAACGGCTTCGCCCAAATCGGCAGCAACAAAAAATACGCCGCAATCCACCACCTCGGCGGCCAAGCAGGACGCGGAAGAAAAGTCACCATCCCGGCCAGACCATACCTCCCCATCAACGGCAGCGGTCAACTGCAAAACGGAGCCGAGAAAAAACTCATCGACATCGCCATCGAATCACTCAAAGCAGGCCTCTAAAAACAAAAAACGGGCAAAATCTGCCCGTCTATTTTTATTGCACCATATGCAACATTATTGCAAAT
>NZ_JBHSPY010000063.1:0-3139 GCF_042658245.1 Neisseria weixii | reverse complement strand
GGAGTTGTGCCGTTTTGTGAATTTTTATAATACGGTTAAGCCGCATAAGGGTTTGAAAGGTGATACGCCTTTTGAGGTTTTACAGGCTTATTTTTCTTAACCTGTTGTGTAAACAACGCGACTATTTCTTACACCTGAGGCCTTTGTAAAACCCCAGATTTGAGTGCAGTTCGAAGTTATAGCAGCACAGGAAGCGCAGGCATATCACGAAGATAGGCAAGCTTTCGAGCAGCGCATAACGAAGAAATGTGCCAAAGATGGGGATTTTGCAAAGGTCTCAGCCTTTGGGTTTATTTCATTAACTCAGGCGGAATATTGCACACCGGAATCGGGTTGATTTTGTGTTGCATGGCTTTGTGCAAGCGCGTGTAGATTTCCAAAACTTCGCGCTCGCGGCCACTGAAGTCTTCAGGCTTATGGGTATTGTAAACGCTCATCGCCCATTCAAGCTCGGGATAGCTCGCGCCCATTTGTTCTTCATCGGTGCGCTCGGTGTCCCACAAACCATCGGTCGGTACGGCTTGTTGAATGGTTTCGATGACATTCAGCTCTTTGGCCAACGCGTAAACTTGGGTTTTGGTTAAATCGGCAATCGGGCTGATGTCTACGCCGCCGTCGCCGTATTTGGTGAAAAAGCCCACGCCGAAATCTTCGATTTTGTTGCCGGTGCCGGTGACGAGCAGGCCGTGCAGTTGTCCGTAGTAATAAAGTGTGACCATGCGCAGTCGGGAGCGGGCGTTGGCCAGCGCAAGCTGTTTGTTAGGGAATGCGCTTTCATCGACTTCTACTGTTTCGGCAAAGGTGTTAAATGTGGGGGTTAAGTCCACACTTATGGCGGTCACGTTGGTGTAGCGTTGTTGCAAATTATCCATGTGTTCGCGTACGCGGTTAACTTGGTCGGCTTTTTGGCGAATGGGCATTTCAATCAGCAACACGTTTAGGCCGGTTTCGGCGGCCAGCGTAGACACAACGGCAGAGTCAATGC
The DNA here is from genome assembly GCF_042658245.1 of Neisseria weixii. Taxonomy (NCBI): domain Bacteria; kingdom Pseudomonadati; phylum Pseudomonadota; class Betaproteobacteria; order Neisseriales; family Neisseriaceae; genus Neisseria; species Neisseria weixii. Next base: position 2,154 of record NZ_JBHSPY010000063.1, on the reverse strand, counting down.
CGCCGGATACGCCGACCACAAAGCCTTTGGCGCGTGCGCTTTCTGCATAGTTTTTCAACCAATCGACAATATGGCGGACAACAGCTTGGGTTTGCATAAATCAGCTCCTGATGGCGGGATATAAGATGATAATGCTATTTGAGGCCGTCTGAAAGTAAATCAGGCAATTTCTTGGGTTCTTTTGTTAAAAATAGTTATTTTGTGGCGTAGAGAAAAGGTTGAAAACTGATATAGTTGTCGACAATTTTTACCTTGTTTATAGGTAAAATCAATCAGTTAATCTATTGTTATTTGAGGTTGCCATGAAATCTCTAAGCCGTGAGGCTACCATAGCCAAGCCGGGTTTCAATCGATGGTTGGTGCCGCCTGCGGCATTGGCCGTGCATTTGGCCATCGGCCAGATTTATGCGTATTCTGTGTTTAATGCACCGCTGACTAAGGTAATCGGGATCACCGAATCGGCAGCAGGCGATTGGAAACTGACCACAGTCGGCTGGATTTTCAGTATTGCCTTAGCAGTATTGGGTGCATCAGCAGCGATGTGCGGTACATGGATGAAGTGTATCGACCCAGGAAAAGCGATGTTTGTGGCGGCCTGCTGTTTCAGCTTGGGCTTTTTGGTGTCGGCAATAGGTGTCAGCACCCACAATTTAGCCCTGCTGTATTTGGGCAACGGCGTAATTGGCGGTATTGGTTTGGGGCTGGGCTATATCGGACCGGTTTCAACCTTGATGAAATGGTTTCCCGATAAACCGGGCATGGCGACCGGATTGGCAATTATGGGCTTCGGTGACGGCGCTATGGTGGCACCGCCTTTGCCAGTATGGCTGATGGGTTTATTCAGCAGCAATGGTTCTGTGGGCGTGGCGCAAACTTTTGTGGCATTGGCGTTTATTTATTTTGCCTTGATGATGTTCGGTGCGTTCACTATCCGCGTACCGGCGGCGGATTGGAAGCCGGAAGGCTATGTCGCACCGAAAATCAAAAATAAGCTGGTCAGCAGCAATCATGTCAACGTTAACCAAGCAATGAAAACACCGCAATTTTGGCTGCTGTTTTGGGTGTTGTGCCTGAATATTACCGCCGGTATCGGTGTATTGGGGCAGGCGGCAGTGATGATTCAGGAATTGTTTTCAGAAGCATCGGTGGGTAAGCAGGCAGCAATTAGCGTGGGTGCCGCGGCAGGGTTTATGAGTTTGCTGAGCTTGTTCAATATGGGCGGGCGTTTTTTCTGGTCGAGCATTTCCGATAAAATCGGCCGCAAAAATGTTTATACCATTTTCTTTGTGCTGGGTTCGCTACTGTATTTTGCCGTGCCGTCGATTGGTGCCAGCGGCAATAAAGCCTTATTTATGATTTGCTTTTGCGTAATTTATGTCGATGTATGGCGGCGGTTTTGCGGCGATTCCGGCTTACTTGAAAGATTTATTCGGCACTTATCAAGTCGGTGCGATTCACGGGCGGATTTTGTTGGCTTGGTCAACCGCCGCCGTGATTGGCCCGGTGTTGGTCAACTATATTCGTCAAAGCCAAATCGACAATGGCATTCCGGCGGCGCAGGCGTATAGCGTGACCATGTATATTATGGCCGGTTTGCTGTTGGTGGGTTTGCTGTGCAATTTGTGCGTGAAAGTCGTGCATGAAAAGCATCATGAAACGGATATTCACAAAGCTGCTTCAAGCAGCAATCCGGATGACGAAACTGCGATTTCCGACGCCTATCTGCTTCAGGAAAGTATTAAGCGCGGTGGTTTTTCAGTATGGTGGCGCTGGGCATTGGTGGGAATTCCGTTGATTTACGGTATGGTGATGGTATTTGTGAAATCATTGGATTTGTTCCGCTAAATTGATGAAAGGCCGCCTGAAACGCTTCAGACGGCCTCTGTTTGTTTGGGAAATAAGCAATATATTCCTGAGACCTTTGTAAAACCCTAGATTTGAGTACAGTTCAAAGTTGTAGCAGCGCAGAAAGCGAAGACATATCATAAAGACAGGCAAGCTTTGGGGCAGCGCAAAAGAAAGAAATGTGTCAAAGATGGGTATTTTGCAAAGGTCTCGGCCGAGACCTTTGCAAAATACCGGCCACCCCATCCAAACGGTTACCTGAACAATCAGGTAACCGTTTTTTCATTTTCAGACGTGTTTCCCGTCCGT
>NZ_JBHSPY010000062.1:0-3360 GCF_042658245.1 Neisseria weixii | reverse complement strand
TTTCTACTCAAATTTCCCCTTATTTTTTGTTTTATTTGGATTTTTTTCCGTTTATGGTATTTATTGTCCCATGACAAAACTAACACCACCCCACAGCAACGGCGGTGTTTTTGATCAAAAATCCCGCCTGTGGCATTAAAAATGCTCGCAAGATGTTCAACCTCCCTGCGCTTTTTGCCTTGCATACCCCGCAGAATACCCCGACGATGAAATCGTGCATTGTCTAAAATAGTAACCGATTGCTTATTTGAAACAGGTAATATAAGCATTGCTCATTGACCAACGTTGCTGATATTTTGGTATTGTTCATAATCACTTGATGCCTTATTTCTAATTCAATTGAATGTGCCATTTTTAATCCGAAAAATGGGTTGAGACCTTTGCAAAATCCCTATCTTTGACACATTTCTTCGTTATGCGCTGCTCAAAAGCTTGTCTATCTTATATGATATGTCTGCGGTTTCTGTGCTGCTACAACTTCGAACTGCACCAAAGATAGGGATTTTGCAAAGGTCTCAGGTTGTACTACTTTCTTTTAAATTAACTATATAAATAAAAAAACCATTCAATAGAATGGTTTTTCATCATTTTATTATTTCACCGTTTGCCTATCTCAGCGTTTGCGGCCGAAAATCAGCGACAATACCGCCAAAATCAAGAAACCGACAAATAAGATTTTTGCAATACCTGCGGCGCTACCGGCAATACCACCGAAGCCCAAAACCGCAGCAATAATCGAAATCACAAAAAATACGATTGCATAATGTAACATAAGAATCTCCTCAGCTGTGTATATTTGAATTAGTTGCGCATTCAGACAGGTATTAACCGAATGCATGGTTCTACAATAGCACAATCATTTTCGATAATGCAACCGGGAAAGCCCATATTACATAGCTTTACAAAGCATATTACACAATAATACATTTTAATTCATTAATGTAATATTGAGAAAAAAGCGTAAAGGGCATCTTAACTTTTCTTACCATCCGTTTCATTGCCGCATAAATATAGGTTAAAGGCCGCCTGAAAGAATCGGGATACCCAGCACAAACAAATCCGCTCTGTTAAAATACACGCATAGACATTCAAGGCCGATCACAAGCTTGAATTTAGCGTAATCAACCCAATTGTAAACCACCACATTTCATTCATATCGAGAAATTCATGAATATCCAAGAGATTCAGACTACCCTGCAAACAGTCGCCATTCCACACACACAACGCACGCTCGGCAGCGAAAATGCCGTCAAAAGCGTCAACCATAATTCAGACGGCCTGCATATTACCCTGCAATTCGGCTATCCCGTTTTGCACATCGGCAACGAATTGGCCAACCGCATTCAGGAAGCCATCATCGGTTTCACCGGCGATACCGGCATTCACTTGAACATCGACACCGTGATAGGCACACACAAAGTGCAGCCGGGCGTGAGCACCACCAAAGGCGTGAAAAATATCATCGCTGTCGGCTCCGGCAAAGGCGGCGTGGGCAAATCTACCACCACCGCCAACTTGGCCACCGCCATGGCGCGCATGGGCGCACGCGTTGGTGTTTTGGATGCCGATTTATACGGCCCGAGCCAACCGACCATGCTGGGCGTATCTGCCGGCAAGCCGGATACCAAAAACGAAAAACTGGTGCCGGTTACCACCGAAAGCGGCATTCAAGTCATGTCGATCGGTTTTCTGATGGATACCGACCAAGCTGTAATTTGGCGCGGCCCGCTATTGAACCAAGCTTTACAACAATTATTGTTCCAAAGCGAATGGGACGATGTGGATTACCTGTTTATTGACTTACCACCGGGCACCGGCGATATTCAATTAACCCTGTCGCAAAAAATTCCGGTAACCGGCGCCGTGGTCGTGACCACACCGCAAGACATCGCCCTGATTGATGCACGCAAAGCGGTGGATATGTTCAAAAAAGTGAACATTCCAATCTTCGGCGTTTTGGAAAACATGTCGGTACACATTTGCTCCAACTGCGGCCACAGCGAAGCCATTTTCGGTACTGCAGGCGGCAAAGACTTGGCAGGCCGTCTGAATGTGCCGTTGCTCGGACAGCTGCCGCTCAGCCTGCCGGTGCGCGAAGCAATGGACAACGGCCAAGCTGCCGCGTTATTGGAAAACCACGGCGAAGTGGAAAAAATCTACACCGACGCTGCGTTCCAACTGGCTTTATCTGTTGCCGATAAAGGCAAAGACTTCAGCAGCCGCTTCCCGAAAATTGTTGTAGAATAATTCAAGCTAAAATTAACATGCCAAAGCCGTCTGAAAAGCGTTCAGACGGCTTTTTTGATAGGTTGAGACTTTGCAAAACTCCCTGAAAAGCCACAGCACAAAAAGTCGACGTTATTCCCGCGCAGGCAGGAATCCATTTTTGAACATGGCAACCTATTGAATAAAATAAGTTTCTGAGATTTTAAGGTAGATGCCCATTCCCGCCTTTGCGGAAATGACGGCTGTTTTGGTTTTTATTGGTGGTTCATGAGGTTTTGCAAAGGTCTCAGGTTAGGTTTTAAAAGTTCGAAGCTTTTAACTTTCGCCCTTAACAAAAAAGCCATCGAAAACGATGGCTTTTTTTGATTTATTTGGTGGGTCGTGAAGGATTCGAACCTTCGACCAACGGATTAAAAGTCCGCTGCTCTACCGACTGAGCTAACGACCCGATAAGCTTTAAATTATATAGACCTGATTTCTTGCCGTCAACACCTTTTTGAAAAAAATTTTATTTGCCGTATTTTTTATCGAAATAAAGCTGTCGTAATGCATACGCTGTGCTATGATTTTCCATCGGCTCAAAACCGATACATTGATAATGAAAGGACAAAATATGAAAAAATTTCTGATTGCTGCGATGATGGTAGCCGGTTTGGCGGCTTGTTCACAAGAAGCCAAACAAGAATCTAAAGAAGCGGCTCAAGCCGTAACCTCTGATGCCAAAGATGCGGCAAACGATGCAGCCGCTGCGGTAAAAGAAGCCACTGATAACGCCGCTTCTGCCATGACCGATGCCAAAAACGATGCCAAAGATGCGGCAAACAATGCAGCTGACGCAGCCAAAGATGCAGCGGCTGATGCCAAAGATGCAGCTGAAAACGCTGTTGAAGCAGCAAAAGACGCGGCTCAAGAAGCTAAAGAAGCAGCCAAATAAATTCAGTATTTCTGAAAAAAAAAATGCCGCCTGAAAGATAATTTTCAGGCGGCATTTTTTTAGGGGCTGTACTAGATAATTAGGGAAATCTAATTTCAGGTTAGAATAACCCCTATGAGAAGAAGCCGTTTAAGCCAGTACAAGCAAAACAAACTGATTGAACTGTTTATTGCGGGTGTTACTGCCCGTACTGCAGCTCA
>NZ_JBHSPY010000061.1:0-3648 GCF_042658245.1 Neisseria weixii | reverse complement strand
ATGCAGTCGTAACCGATGTCCACAGACTGCCGAAGAAGTTGCCCAAATCCTGCCACAGTGCCTTGGCTCCGCCGACCACGCCTTCCCAGTTGGTGTAGAGCAGATAGGCGGCCGCGGCCAGTAAACCGAGTGCGAGGAAAATGGGGTTGGTCATCAGCGCCATGCCGAGTTTGAGAAAGCCCGAAGCCAGCATAGGCAGGAAGCGGATAACCGTCATCACTCCGCTGCCGAAAGCAGAGAATACAGTTTTAAGCAGACCGAAGCCTCTGGCCAAAAATCCCACTCCCGATTTAAACCGTAAGACCGTTGCCATCCAGTCCGCACCCAACAGGGTTTTGGCCAAGCGGAAAGAAGTCATCAGGCCACCGATTTCATTCCCCAAAAATCGGAAAACGAAACTGCCGGCTTTGAGCGAGGCCATACCTGCCGCCACATAAAACAGGGTATTGGCAAACTCCGGGTTCTTAGCTGCCCAATCGGCAAAACCGTTAATAAGCGGTTTGACGCCATTTATCATTTGGTTCAAGGCAGGCAGCAGCACGCTGCCTATGGTAATGCCGATTTCAGCCAGCCCGTTTTTCAAAAGCTGCCAATTGTTGGCTGTTGTCGTCGAACGCGCAGCAAACTCTTTCTCCATACTGCCCATAAATTCGAGCTTGCCGTCTTTTCCTGCTTTTTGCAGCTCTTGAACGGACTTTTTATAGGTATCCAAACCGCCAACCAACGCGGCTACATCATCGGCATATTCCAAGCCGAACAAATCCACCAACGCACCCATCTGGTTTTCTTTCGGCAGCTTTTCAATCTGCTTCAGGAAATCCATCAGCGCCTGTTCGCCGTTTTCGGTAATCGCTTTTTTCAGGGTTTTGGCATCCGTACCCATGCCTTCCAAAACGGCTTGGAATTTTTTGCCCTGCTTGTCTGCCGTCATCAGCTTGGTCAGCATACCGTTGACGGCGGTACCGGCCACTTCAGGTGTTTTGCCCAAGCTGATAAAGGCATTGGCAAGCGAAGCCGTCTGAAGTTCGGTCAGGCCGAACTGTTTGGCCACACCGCCGACTCGTCCGAGCGTATTGACAATGTCCGAAGCCTTAGCCGGACTGTTGTTGGATAAATGGTTGACGGCATCGCCGAGTTTGCCGATTTGGGCAATCGGGATGTTGTAGACATTGGCCAGCTTCGCCATGCTGTCGCCTGCTTGTTCGGCGGTCATATCAAAAGCCACCGACATCTTGGCGATGGTCTCGGTAAAGGCCGGAATATCTTGGCGTGCAATACCCAATTGGCCACCGGATGCAGCGATTTTGGCCAATTCGCTGCCTGCCATCGGAATGGTGCGAGTCATCTTTAAGATGTCCTGTTCCATTTCCTTAAACTGCTGCGGCGTATCGAAATCGACGACTTTGCGTACATCAGCCATTGACGACTCAAACGCAACCGCCAGCTTAACCGGTACAGCCACCGCACCGGCGGCAGTAGCAGCACCTAAAATCTCATCTTTAAAGTTATGGCGTTTGTCGTAATGTTGCTGTCGTTTCTGCTGCAAAACAGCAACATCGGCACGTTTGGCATCAATCTTAGCAATAGTGCGGCCGAGCTGATCGTATTCGCGCTTCAGCTCACCGACGCGGCTGCGGGTCATCCGCAACGGGTTTTCCAAAGTTTGGCCGAGCAGTTTTTGCCGTGCAGCCAAATTAGCACTGGTTTTATCCAGCACGTCCAAAGAAGATTTGACGGATTTGATGCCGGCTACCGCCGCACCAACGGATGCGCCGACGGTAATGCCCAGTGTGAATCCGTTTGCCATTTTTGCTATTAACCTTTATGATGGAAACATTAGGAGGGAATCATGTACGCAACCGAAAAATACGGGAAAATTTTCCACCGCGTCAGTGATGCGGCATTTCATGCCTGCTTTGTACTGTATTTGGCAGCGGTAGCCTTGGCGTTCGTTGCCTATTCGTCTGCTCCCTTAGTTGAATTGGTCTTGCCCCTGATTATTATCCTCGCCGCGGCAGTCGCACTTTATCTGCTGCTCGGTGGCCTACCAGCTATGCTGCTTAGTTTAGCTGTTGGCGGCTTGGCCGCAGGGCTGGTCTTTATCAAAGACAAACTGACTTAAAAACTGCTAGTTCTTCCATAACCCGCCTTAATCTGGCGGGTTGCTTCGTTTAACCAGTCTTCAAATTCATCCAGCGGCAGCGCATACACGTCTTGCACGCTCCAACCGAACCACCAAGCCACGTCTGCCGCTGCATTCAAGAGTCGTGCGTCGGCTTCCTGCCTACTCAGCGGCGGCTGATTCGGATCTGCCTTCTTGCGAGCGGCGAAACCAGTCTTGCATCTGTTTGTAATCGGCAAAATCCAGCTCGTCCAAGTCTTCAGGTACCAAGCCCGTAATGCGCGCAAAAATCGCCAGTTCCTGTTCGGCATCGCCGCTCAAATGCGCCACGGCACGAAAATCGCCCACGCGAGGGCGTCGCAGCTTCAGCTCAGTCAGCGTTTCGCCCGTCGCCAAGCGCACCGGATATTTCAGCTTCACGGTTTGGCTTACGCCCAAGTCTTCTTGCAGTTTCTGTGCTTCGTTCATTTTTCAATCCTTTTTAAAAGTTCAATACAAATAAAAATCGCTGTATCTGCGGGAGATACAGCGATTCTGCCAAAGGCCGTCTGAAACGGCTTTTAATACGTCTTAAAACCTACGCGCCGATGTTTTTGCGCATCTGCGCCAACACGTCTTTGCCGCCGACGCGGTAAATATTCTTAAACGCGTTGAAATACAGCACTTCGCGCCCGTCGATGACTTGGCGGATTTTGGTGGCCTGATAGGTGGTGTTGTGTTCCGATTTTTCTTTCGGCTTAAACGTGCCCAAGCCGTTTTTGCTCGGCAGCACGGTTAAAAACGTTACCACCGGCACTTCCTTGGCCAAACCCGCCGCATCGTGCAGCTGCTGGTTGGCACGCACCATCAGTTGCGCACCGCGAAACGGGTTGTAGAGTTTTTCGGCCACTTCGGGATAGACGCTGTTCCAAGTGATTTCGCCTTCCAAGGCTTCGGCACCCGATGGCAGCTTGATGGTGGCAAACAAGCCCAAGCCTTTGTGTTCGTCTTGGCTGATTTCAAAATCAGGCAGTTTGACTTCGGATGCCTTGCCCAACAGGCTGTTGCCGTCAACGTAAACGTTGGCGTTGTAAATCGCGCGGATGTAATCGCTCATGTGTCAGCTCCTTAATTGCTGTTGCCGGAGGCGAGGTTGACCAAGTATTTGCGCGTCATTACGCTGGTATTGGTGATGCGCTCGGCCGGCAGCTTGGGCGTGTAGTCGTATTTGATGGGGACTTGGTCTTTACTGAACGCATCGGGCAGGTCGTAATCGTAGTCCAAGCCCACTTCAAAGCCGACGATACTCGGCAGCGTACCCAGATAGGTGCGCACGGTTTCGACCAAGCTGTCGATGAGGGCATCATCAATCGGGCGGTCAACGTATTGCAGCTCGGCGCGACGGATGGATTCGTCAATCAAATCGCCCGTGCGCTGCGCCACTTAATGTTGTCGGAAAACTGGTACCGCAGCCACACCGCGCCGTTCAAGGCCGCGCTGGAAGACGGCACGCTCGACGGCTTGCCGCGCGACAAAGACATCCTTGC
>NZ_JBHSPY010000060.1:0-3896 GCF_042658245.1 Neisseria weixii | reverse complement strand
CCAAGAGCGGCATCGGCACCCGCAACATCGTGATTGCAAACGACACCGACGGCACACAGGCCAAAGCGGCCTATACCGCCACCCGCAGCGAAACCGCTGAAGCGGATTCAGGCCGTCTGAAAAATGCGTTTGATAAAGACGAAGTGCAGCGCGAGATTGATTTGCAGCGGAACGTGAGTCAGGATTTCAGCAGAAATGTGCAGGAAGCCAGAACGGAAATCAACCGCCATTTGGATGATTTGAAGCATCAATTGGCTACCCGTCAAATCAGTCAATCGGAATATGATGAAAAACTGAACGACTGGCAACGCGGTAAAGTTCTACTGAATGCGTTGGCGGCGGGTTTGAGCGCACCTACCAACAGCGTATTAGGCATAACTGCCGCTACCGCCAGCCCTGCGGTTTCGTATGAAATCGGTCTGTATTTCAAACAGAATCAAAAAGAAGGTTCGGCTGCACATATTGTCGCCCATGCGGTATTGGGGGCAGCTGTATCGGCAGCTGGCGGAAACAATGCTTTGACGGGGGCGATTGCTGCCGGAGGTGCGGAAGCCGCAGCACCGTATGTAAGCCAATGGCTGTATGGCGAGAGAGACGGCAGTAAATTAACCGCTGAACAGAAGCAGACGGTTTCGAGTATCCTGAGTTTGGGTGGGACTGCGGTTGGTGCGGTAAACGGCTTGGCTACGGATGTTGTGGCAGCGGAAACGGCTGCACAGACGGCGGTGGAGAATAATGATTTATTGCAAATAATTTCCCCTAGCTCTGCTGCATATTATTCCAAGAATGAATCTCATAAAAATGCAATGAAAATGATTTCAGAATTAAGAAAATTTGAAAATTCCGTTATCGTCGTTAATGGATTACCTTATGTTTTAGGCCTAGGTGGCTCAGCCCTCATTCCTCTTTCCGGAACGGGGGAGGCTCTTGTGTTGAACGAGGTTGGTAAGAAAGCAATTCTTACAGCTGCTGGGAAAGGAGCTGTAGTTGGAGGAAGTGTGGACTTAGGAATGCAGTTTCTTTCGTGCAAATTTAATCAAGATACAAATTGTGGTTCATCATTAAATTACCAAAGAGCAGCAATAGCAGGTGGCGTTTCTGCTGTAACAGCTGGTACAGGCAATTATATGGCCGGTAGTTTGGCGGGAGTAAAACAAATGGGGATGCTAGATGTAGTTAAAAATAGCAGTAGTATTAAAACGTTTCTAAAAAACAACCCAACATCTTCGGTAATCTTTTTAAATGAATTTACTTTAAATAAACTGTATTCGACAACATTTAAAAGAATTGAAGAGAAAAATCATAAAGGAGTAGAAAAATGAATCTGATATTAGAAGTAATTTTAAGTTTTTTCTTTAGTCAATATGATTTTTCGCAAAAAAAATATGTTAATGCAGTAGCTAAGGGAATTCTACTAGGAATAATTATGTTCTTATTATCTTTTTTAAATACTATTTTTAAATCAAACTTAGATTTAAAATTTATAGAATTAATAGTCATCTTTCTAGAAAGTGTTCTAATTGGTATTGCTATTATGTCATTAGTTTATTTGATTGATCGCATTTTCAGTAAGCTATAGCAAGCCGTAGCCTGCATGAACTCTAAAATCCACAGGTAGGGTGTGTGCCTCAGCACGCACGCGTTCTAAGGATTTGAATCTGATGCCGTCTGAAAACTGATAAGACTTTTTTCAGATGGCATTTTCTCACCCGCAGCGAAACCGCCGAAGCGGATTCAGGCCGTCTGAACAACGCGTTCGACAAAGACAGGGTACAGCGCGAGATAGATTTGCAAAGAAGCGTGAGTCAGGATTTCAGCCGCAATGTGCAGGAAGCCAGAACGGAAATCAACCGCAAAGCCGAAGGCTACAAAGCACTCGCCAAAGCAGCGGAAGACAACGCTGCCCAAGCATTACAAAACGGCGATTTGAATGCCTACCGCGAAGCCGTACAAACCGCCAATGAACACCATCAAAAGGCCGACAACTGGCAAAAAGGCGGCGTAGCCCTAGCTGCCGTGGCCACAGGTTTGAGCGCACCGACCGACAGCGCATTGGGTATCGCCGCAGCGACAGCCAGCCCTGCGGCGGCCTACCAAGTCGGCCAATACTTCAAAGGACTGGCGAAACAGAATTCAGACGGCAAACTTACCGCTAAACAGGAAACCGCCCACATCCTCGCCTATGCGGTATTGGGTGCGGCAACGGCAGCGGCGGGAGGCAACAACGCCCTGGCAGGAGCGATTAGTGCAGGCAGTGCCGAAGCGGCCGCACCATTAATCGGCAACTATCTCTACGGAGAAAAAGACGGCAGCAAACTGACGGCGGAGCAGAAAGAAACCGTAACGGCGATTACAAACCTGTTGGGAACGGCTACGGGGGCGGCAGTCGGAAACAGCGCGACAAACGCAGCACAAGGCAGCCTGAATGCACAGGGGGCAGTGGAGAATAATTATGGAGTAAGTGCCATATCCAAAGGAAGACGGGTTATCCGCATCATTCAAAGAGGCAAGCGGCTTACCCCTAAAGATGCATTACCCGTTGCGGAAGCAGGGCTTGTTGTTGCTGCCGCTTGTGCAATAACGGGTAATTGTGATGCTTCACTGGTATTAAAAGACGTTTGGTCCGGAGAGTTTGAAGACAGTTATATGGCTTCGGGCAATACAGATAATGCAAATGACAAAAAAACAAATGCACAATCTGCCGCTGTTTCGCAATCATCAGCGGGGGCACCTATGCCACCTGATGATGAACCAAACCCAAAAGAACAAAATTCATCTAAAAAAGTTTCTGAAAAAACACTAGATGAACTTTTAATTGATGCTAATAAACCAATTAATGAACAAGGTATCAGCCAAGCAGCTAGAGCTTGGGCAAAACATGCTGGCCGTCCAGGGGGTACTTTTGAACCGTTAAAAGGTAATGTTCAACAGCAGAATCAATATGTTTCCAATTGGATTAAGGAAGTTATCAACAATCCTAAAACTATAAAGACTCAGCTTTCAAGAGGCGGCGTATCCTATAGATTACCAAATGGACGAGGAGTAGCCTTTGGGCCAGATGGTCGTGTAAATTTACTTGACCCAAGTACAAATATTAGGAATTTAATAAAATGATTGAAGATTTCAAATTAATTTTTATAGACCAATATGAATGTGAATCTCTAATGATACAAATAGAATATCAAGGACAGATATTATGCAGAATAGATAAAGAAAATGGTAATGATGACATGAAAATTCATTTTTATCCTGATTTTTATGTAAATAATGAAGATAGCAATATGAAATTTTCGTTAAACGAATTTTTAAAAATTCTAGATATTGCGAAGAATGAGTTATCTTTATGCCCTTAAAACTTTAAACAAGCAGGTTTAGCAAGCGTGTATCATGCAGCCGTACAAACCACCAATTATCACCATCACAAAGCCGACGACTGGCAAAAGGCGGCGTGGCCTTGGCTGCGGTGGCCACAGGTTTGAGAGCACTGGCCGACAGCGCATTGGGTATCGCCGCCACCACCGCCATCCCTGCTGCTGCCTACCAAGTCGGCCAATACTTCAAAAAGCAAGCGTAGGTTGGGCACTCGCTGCCCACCATCTTAATTTAATGTTGTTCTTGTAAATAAACTGATGCAGTCGACGAAGCCCAGTTCAAAGCACTGATGGAAGCCGGCATCACCTTACCGCCCAAAGCAGCCAAGTCATCGGCGGCGGCCAAGTCAGCCTGGTGGCCGACGAAGGCCGTCTGAACATCACCGGCTCGGATGCGGCGGGTAAAGAAGGTACCCTGCTGCGCGCCCAAGACATCGTGCTCCAATCGGCCGAACAACACCACAGCGAACGCAGCGACAACCGCAGCAGCGGCCGGAATGCCGGCGTTGCCGTCAGCTACGGCCA
>NZ_JBHSPY010000059.1:0-4556 GCF_042658245.1 Neisseria weixii | reverse complement strand
CATTGAAATTGTCTGCGGCGACGAAGGGCCGACCACCGTCATCGGTGGAAAAGTGATGAGGATTTACTGATGAACCCGATTGTCAGACCCGGCCAAGTGGCCAGCGTGAAAATCAAAGACCTGCGTAAAAGCAAAGCGCATACGAGCCTTTATCAGGAATGGCTGAAACAGGGCAACAGCGGCAGCTTTGATAACTTTATGGCTGCCCTGCGCCCGCCTGCAGACGAGGCATGGGTACGGCGCATTGTGGAAAACGTCCTCTCAGCACGTGCATCGGCGGTGTTGCCCGACCCCGACACCGTGCCTGTCGCACCACCGGCCGCCGACCCTGCGCCGACTGTGCCGCCCGCAGCGGCATTAAACCGCAAAGAAATTGAAGAAATCGTGCGCGGGCTGATGCCTGCAGCCCAAGCCGCCGCCAGTATCGCCGATCAAATCAAAGGCCTGATGGATGCGGCCGATTTTGAGTTTTCAGACGGCCTGAAAATCAAGCCCGGCCGTGCATTGAGCGTGCAGGAATTTAACGACTGGAAAGCCACGGTAACGGCCGGCCAAACCGTGGTGCAGGCCGCCGGCCAAGTTTTGGTGCTTAATGACTGGTTCGCGCCCGAAATGCAGGCCGATGTGCTGCTGCGCAAACCGCAGATGCAGCACAGCCGCGCGATTTACGACATTCTCAAAGAACGCCTGAAACCGGGCATGAAGGTGCGGATGTTCGGCAACTTCAATATGGCCAAACTCTCAGGCATCGAACCCGAACTGTGGGGCGAAGACGGCCGCACCGCCGCACCTGCCTTGGCCGCCGGCATTAACGGCTGCCAGCCGACCATGATTTTGCGTTTCGACAACAACGACATTGATTTTTCCCAATGCCGCTTCATCGTACAAAACATGATGACCGACGGCTATGCGGTGGCAGGCTACAAAGGCCACAACCGCTTCAAGCCCGGCCAGTGGATTACCAAAACGGTGGACGAACACGACCCCGACCGCCGTGCCGCGCAGGATTGGACGGCATTGGGCGGTAAAAACGGCGTATTCCCGCCGATTGACGGCACCACCGGTTTTGCCGCCAAAGGCTATGCCGACGCAGGCTTCAACAGCACCAACTGCCATGCCGACTGCGGCAACTACCGCAGCAATTCGCTCGACACAAGCGGCCTGACCACCGGCGGCTACGGCGGCCGATTCCCTCAGGCAGACGGCAGCACAGCCGCCACTTGGGGCACATGGAAAGACGGCGGCCTGATCGGCAACATGGGTTCGGGCGGCATTATTTTCCAAACCCCTGAAGTCGGCAAAGCCGAACGCGAAACCGCCTCCGTCGTGGTGGAAGGCCATTATGCGCGCGGCTTTATCACCTACGGCATCGAGGTGGGCATCCATGCCAAGCCCAACGGCGATTCGTTCAGGAGCCTTGAAGAAATTTGGGAATATGTGCCGCAAAACGTATGGCTGATTCATACGCAGGTAGAGGATTGTTATGAGGGCGGCCTGCAGGCCAACCGCTTTGTCAACCTGTGGGAGCTGTATTCTCGCTGCTATCGAATGGGCCACCCCGACAGCGGTTTTACCTACCATAAGCCCAACCACCCGCAGTCGGCCACCATCAACGACCCCGGTTACGGCTCGTCCAGCCGTCGCGAAACTCCGCAAATCAACCGCTACATCATCGGCTGCTGGTATATCGACTGCGCCCGCAAAGGCATCGATGCCCACAAACTGGCAGGCCTGTTTGTCGCCAAAGTACGGATTAAATCTAAGATTTGGGGCATTCAAATCTGTTGCGACGAGATTTACACCAAGGCATACGGAGACCGCCAAGAGGCTTATCTGGCCAGTCAGGTTACGATTCGCGACAGTGAGATTTTCGCCGGCATCAAGGGTTTGGACTTTACCAACGGCAGCTTCTCCAGCCGCATTCACACCAATCCTGCCAAACAGCGCCTGTATGAAATGCGCTTCAATGTTATGGCCGAAAACCTGCAAATCTTCGCGCCCATCGGCGTGTTCGACAATTACTCGCGCGGCGGCTACACCTTGCGTAACGTAAGCTGCACCTGCGCTTACCCCTATGGCAAGCTTCCGCATTTCAATCCGGCATCCTCGCGCGGCTTCTGGCTGGGCGCGCAAGACCCTGCAGGTCGCGGCATTCCGTTCAATATCCGGCTGGAGGGCTGCACAGCGCAAAACTCGCCGAGCGGCAACTATGCCGATGCGTTCATGCTCCAGCCAGCCAACCTTTTGCCCCTGCGCGACTGCATCGCCGACATCACGCCGTTTATCAGCGACAGTGTGATGCCCAACAAATACCTGCGCGGACGCGATGTGGTGCGCAGCGGCATCAAAACCGTGCCGTTTGCCGTGCCTTCGGTGGCAGGTGTGAAAGTGCAAAACGCCCAGTTCGACAACTGTGTTGCTGTAGACAAAACCAGCGGCGAGCCGGTGGTGGCACGTTTCGAGTATCGCGATGAGCCTGCTGCGGCAGTCGTTGCCCCGCCTGATCCAGCCATCACGGCCACCGCTGCTACAACACAAACTGAACCGGTTTCACCCGGCCCGGCAGAGCCCAAAGCATTGCCGCAGGTGCTGCGTTTCGGCATGGCTGCTGCAACATCAACGATGGTGCAGGATGACAGCGGCGCTGTAACCATTGAGATGGCGGGCAGCCATCCGCCTGCGAACTGGTCGGATATGGCCGATGTGTCAGGTGATATTAAATTCATCAAAGGCCGTCTTAAAGACCGCGTCTCCTCTACTGCCGGTGTGTATCCGCGTATAAGAGTTGACCTTGACCGCGTGAAAGACAGCACGATTGTTATGCCTGTGCGTATCCACAGCGTCGGACGCAGTGCAGCCGTTATTTCTTTAGCCGCCACGCCTTACAAAGATGATGCGACCAGCCTAGGATTTATTGTTGATAAAAAAGCCGATACCAATCAATTGGCTATCCGCAATATGTCACGCTACAAAGTAGAGGTAAACGGAGAGGTTAATAACGCCGAGACCCGCTTGGATTACGGTCAATGGGCAATTTTGGTCTACAAGGGCAAAATCGGCGGAGAATACCTCAACCTCGGTACACGCCACGACGGCAACGGCCAGCTTGATGCCGATTACGGCGCAGGCTTGACGGTTTTCCGTAACCACACGCCGAACCCGGACGATTTGGCCGCATTAATTAATGAATTGAAAGGACAATACGGTATCTGACAAACATAAAAAAGGCTGTCTGAAAACGGTTTTCAGACAGCCTTTAGAAAGATTAAGACGGCGGCGCACCGGTGCGGGAACACCGATACGCCGGCCTAGCAGGGATAGTCTGCATTAGCCAAAGCCGCCACCTCGCGAGGCAGCGGTATTTTATCACTAATGCATAGGAAATACCCGAAAAATGAAACACCGTTACAAAAACCGCTGCGAATGCAGCAACTGTTGCAAACTGTTGGCCGTCGGCACAGGCGACTTTGAAATCAAATGCCCACGCTGCAAGACAGTCAACCGGTTTGGTTCTTTAACAACTCAGAATGCCGCCGAGCATCCGAATCCGAAAGGAAACAATGGATGCTCAAACCTTTTTCAGACGGCCTGAACCCACCGTCGGCAGCCTGTTCGCAGGCATCGGCGGATTCAACCTCGGCTTCGAGTACCGCGAGTGCCTTTTACTCTCTATATAAGGAGTCAAAATGACACCCAAACCGCAACCGCTCGTACCGTGGATGGGCGGCAAACGCCGCTTGGCCAAACACCTGCTGCCCATGTTTCCCGAGCACCAATGCTATGTGGAGCTTTTCTCCGGCGGCGCGGCCCTGTTTTTCCTGCGGCCACAACCGGCAAAATGCGAAGTGCTCAACGACCTCAACGGCCAACTCATCAACCTTTACCGAGTGGTGCAGCACCACTTCGACGAGTTTGTGAAGCAGTTTGAGTGGACGCTGACCAGCCGCGAAGTGTTCGCCCGCCTGCAATCCACGCCGCCTGATGTGATGACCGACATCCAACGCGCCGCACGCTTCTTTTACCTGCAACACACCGCTTTCGGCGGCAAAACGGTTGACCAACACTTCGGCACGGCCACCACCGGACGCGGTTTTACCGCCGCCGACATCGCAGGCCGTTTGAAAGCCGCGCAGCAAAGGCTGAACGGCGTATTCGTCGAAAACGAGCCGTGGGAAAAATGCTTCAAACGCTACGACCGCGAGCATACCTTTTTCTACGCCGACCCGCCGTACTGGCAGCTTGCAGGCTACGACAGAGCCTTCGATTGGGCGCAGTACGAACTGCTGGCCAAGATGATGGCAGAGTGCAAAGGCAAGGTCATGCTTTCCATAAACGACCATCCGGACATTCGGGAGCTGTTCAAAGACTTCCGTATTCATCGGCTGGAGTTGGCTTACTCGGTTGCCCGCGACAAAACGCAAAAGACCAGCGGCGAGCTGGTCATCTGCAATTGGTAGATAAAAAAGCAAGGGCAATTCCAAACTGCTCTTGCTTTTTTGTAACAGATTTTCATTGAGTGTAATAAAATATATTTTCTATTTTCTCAAAATCCAGCG
>NZ_JBHSPY010000058.1:0-4795 GCF_042658245.1 Neisseria weixii | reverse complement strand
GTCAAGGTCATGGGTGAAAGGCTCGACAGGTGTGTATGCAGCATATTCTCTTTCTACACGACGGGGGCGACGCTTTCCGGAATACCAGCGTTTATCCCAAGTTGAGAGATACTGCTGACCAATGTTTTCTAATCGACCTTGTCCTTGTGTGCCCTGATTGTTGATGTTTTCCTCCAGGCCGTCTGAATCCAAATTACCGCCAATCAATATGTGGCTGTCTGAGTTCAGCCAGTTGCTGCCAGCAGCAATCAGATTGCCGCCAATCAGAATTTCCGCCGGCTTGCTTGTTTTAATCCGCTGGCGGTATGTTTTGATATGGTAGTCCCATACATTCCAATGCTCGGCTTCAACTTGGCTGCCATCCGGGAAATGAAAGCCCGCGGTCTTTTGGTCTTTCTCACTGCGAGAATTATCAAATGTCCCATCCCTGCCTTCACGATAACGGACAGCCTCTCCCGCTGGTGCGTATTCTTTGATTTGTCCGCTGGTTTCGGCCAGATATTCCTCCAATTCGAAGTGCTTGTTCAGGTTTCCCAGAGATTTCGCTGCGATTCGTGCATTTCCACCGGCTTCAATCGTGGCACTGGCATTAATCAAACGGTCAGCCATACCTTGCGCCTGATGCTGCTCATCCAAACTGCCGCCGATATTCAAACTGCCTTCGCTGGAAAGCTTCGCCTCTTCCTGATTGGTAATCTCCTTCGCCCCCACGGCCAAATGCCCGCGCGCGGCGATGGTGGCAGCTTTGGTTTCGCCGTTGGCCGTTTCTTCTTGATTCACCAGCTTATCCGCTTCAATACCGACCCAGCCGCCATACACGCGGCCGGTGCCGATGTTCAGTACGGTATTGCCGGCATCCAAAAGTGTCAGACCGTTGCTGTTGATTAAACCGCGGTTGGTCAGGTTTTGCGCTGTGAGTCGGGTGTCGCTGCCGGATTGGATGACACCGGTAGAGGTATTGTTGATGTTTTGGGCTTCGAGCAGCGCGAAACGGCCGCCTTCCAGCGTGTAGCTGTTGTTGATGCCGCCCTCGCTGCTGACGCTCAAACCTTGTCCGGCGCGGATGTCTTGTTCGGCGGTAAAGCTGTCTTTAAGATTGAGCGACAGGTTTTGATTGGCCGCCAGCCCTCCTTGTGCCGCCAGCGTTTTGGCTTGGATGTCGAGATTTTGCCCGGCCAGGATTTCACCCGAAGCATTGTTAATGTTTAAGGTTTGCTGATTACCGTCGTGGATGCGGATGTCTTTGGCTGAACTGATGAGGCCGCTTGGGTTTTCGAGGCCGTCTGAAACCTTAAGCCCGGTCATTTCGTCACTGCGGATTTTGCCTGAGCTGTTGTCCAGACGGGCGGCTTCGGCTTTCAGACGGCCTGTGTCGATTTGGCCGTTTGGATTGAGCAGGGCTGCGGCTTTGATACCGGCCTGTCGGTTGACGGTGAGTCGGCCGTTGCTGTTGTCCAAGGTTTGGACGGCTGCAGCCAAGCTGCCGCCGGATTGCAGGGTGCCTCGGCGGTTATCAGTGGTTTGGTTGCGTATGGTAAGCGTTTCAGTGGCAGTTAACGAGCCTTGGCGGTTGTCCAGGGTTTGCGCAGTAATCCCGGCTTGGCGGGTGATGATTTCGCCTTCGCGGTTGTCCAATAATGCGCCTCGGGCATTCAGGTTGCCCAAATGCAGCTTGCCGCTGTTTTCCAGGCCGTCTGAAACCTTCAGACGGCCTTCGGCCAAGGTCAGCGGTACGGCAGTCGCATCATTTTGAGTTTGGATTCGGCCTGACGCGGCGGCGGTGGTCGGTGTGGCAGGCGTGCTTGGGGCAGCATTGCCGCCGTTGCCGGAAACATGGTCTTGGTCGGCATAAGCGATTAGACCGCTGTTGTTCAATTTGCCGGCTTCAATAGTGAGGCTTTGCAAACCGGTTTGCGCCATGTCGCCGCTGTTGTTCAGACGGCCGGTTTCGATGTCGAAACGGGCAGCCTGCAGGGTTTGGCGGTTGTCGAGGTTTTGTGTGCGGATATTCAGTTCGTCGGATGAGGTGATCAGGCCGCTGTTGCTGACTTTCGGGCTTTGAATTGCGGTTTTGCCTTGGGATGACACGGTGCCGCTGTTGTCAAACGCCGCAGCTTGAATGGCCGCATTCGCCGCCTCATTCGGGCTTTGCGTGTTGTCGGCGGCGATGATGCTGCCGCTGTTGCCGACTTTACCGTCTGCACTCAGTGTTACGCCGCCAGCCTTGGCAAAGGCTTGGCCGGCATGATGGATGGCAGAGCCTTTGTCGGTGGAAACCAGCTTAATTTTGTTGGCATACATACCGCCCAGTTGCGCGGTGTCGATGGCCACGGCAGGAGCTGGGCGGCCGTCTGAAACTTGGGTGTGGCTGCCGTCGGCCGCTACATCGTTGCTGCCCGATACCACGCTTAAATCTTTTGCCCATACACCGGCATTGATTTGCGCAGCGCGGGCAAGAATGCGGGTATAGTCGGCATTGGAGGTATCCAAGCCGCCACCGTTGACGGCAATGTTACCGTCGCGTACTTGGAAGCCGCTAAGGTTGCCGTTGTCAAACAGCGGTTTGCCGGTTGTCAATGTCACGCCGGCCGCATTGATAAAGCCCGCACCGTTTACCTGAATACCGGCAGGATTGGCCAATACCACATCTGCGCGGCGGCCGGCCACTTCAACATAGCCGTTGAGCAGCGAAGGATTGGTGCTGTTGACCTGATTCACAATCACCCGGGCTTCACCGCGTGCCAGCCACGGGTTGCCTTGAATCCAACCCGCCTGCTGCGTCTGCACATTGCTGCGGCTGTTGTTCAAGATGGCACCGCGTTTGTCGACATCGAATTGGCGGTATTGGTTGACCGACACGCCGCCCGCACCCGGGGTTTGGATGTTGACCTGCGGCAGTCCGTTGGCCGTCTGTAAAACGGTGGGTTGTTGGCTCAAAGGCGCGGATTTGTCCGCCTGAATCCCTGCCGCATAAGCCGGTGTCATTGCGGCCGAACCGGCAGCCAATAAAACCGAGAATGCTGCAACTTGCATTTGAAATTTGGCGCCTTGGCCGTCTGAAACGGTAACGGCCGACCCATCCCGAACGTTTTTACCGCCGCGTGCGGTATTTTCGGCAACAGCCATCATCATGCCGCGTTTTTTATTGAAGATGACTTTGTAACGGGTTTTGTTCATGGCGGGTTCCTATGAAGCAAGAATACCCCCATGCCTGCGGTTTTCAGACGGCATGAGGGTAGGGATGGGATTAGAAACTGTAATTCAGATTGATGCCGACAGTCGTGTTGGCAGTGCGGAAATGTTCGGGCTTTTTAATGGGTTTACCCACGAAGAGGTCATAGAAGAACTGTCCGCCCGCCTTAACCTGACCGCGTGCACCTACGGCTGCACCGGTCAAACTTTGCCCCAGTAAATATTCGGCAGAACGGCCGGAAACATGGCCGGTATCCATCCCCAGATAAAACTGATGATTAGGTTGATAGTGCCAAGACAAATCGTTGCGCCAATACCAGCCGCGCTCGGCGGAGAGCGTGGTTTCGCCGTCAAAACCGCGCACGGTATAACGGTTGCCGATAGAAATTTTGTCCAAAGGTGTCAATGGCGTTTTATTCCGTTGCGCATGAAGATTACTGTCGAACGTAAGATTCTGTTTGCCTAACTGAAACGGAAGATTGACACCGGCATCGGCCGTAATAATCTTCATGCGCGAAGTCCCTTCACCGAAAGCTTCTTCCGGCGCTGACAAACTGTTATTGCGGCCGGTACCGCGTTTATAGCCCAAGCCCAGATTCAACGTGGCTTGGCCGATGTATTCCTTATGGCTTAAATGGGCAGACCAACCGGCCGTGCGGCGGCGTTGCACTTCGATTTCCGCATCATTGATAAAGCTGTGCGTCTCGCGCTGCCACAATTTGAACGCGGCATGGGTTTTACGGCGGGCATCACGGTAAAGCAGGCGGCTCACGCCGACATCGCTGTTCCAGCTTTTACCGTTGTAGTCATACACTTCCGAATCACCCGCCACGGCCTGATGATAGCGGTAGTAGCTGTGGTTCCAAGACCACAACCATTTGCCGAACGGCACGGAATAATGGAAAGCATAGCCGTTGGTACCGCCTTTGGCCGTATGGGCATCTGAATCGGTTTCGGCGGAACGCGTACCTAAATCACGGTTATACGAAGCGTAAAACAAATCGCTCAAACCCAAAGGGTTATCGGCGGAGAAAGTCACATTGCCCTGATAGCGGCCGGTGGCTTTGCTGCCGGAGTTGTCAAAACCCAAAGTCAGGCGGTAGGGAAGGGGGCGCTGCCGCCATTGCACCACCACATCACTCACATCCGCTTTTTCAGACGGCATGATTTGGATATCGGCCTCTGCGGTGGGAATGCGTTTGAGGTTTTCCAAACCCTGTTCCAAATCGCGCAGGTTCAACAGGCCGTCTGAAGCAGAAGGAAATTCGTTTTGAAATGCGGTAATCCGGCCGACATGGGTTTCTGCGGCATGGCTTTCATCAAAACGGATTTGACCGATGCGGCCGGGGAAGACAGTCAATTCCAATTTGCCGGAATTCAAATCCTGAGGCGCAGCCAAAATCCGCGTGGTGGTATAGCCGCGGTCAATAACGGCGTTTTGCGCTAACGTCATGATGTGGTTGATGCCTTGCGCACCCAGACACATGCCCGGTTGGAAGCCGGATTGTTTGATGGCTTTATTCAGTGCAAATTGGAATTTGTTTGCAGAATCGCCAACCAAAGAAATATCGTGAACGGTGAAACAGGGCGATTCGTTTTGAGG
>NZ_JBHSPY010000057.1:0-5030 GCF_042658245.1 Neisseria weixii | reverse complement strand
GCACGAAACGACGGCAGCTACGAAGCCTTCAGCCGACTGAGCGACAGCGAACGCCAGGCTGTCTTGATCAGCGAATCCGAAGCCTACCGCCATGCCGACACCGAAGCCCAAAACTGGGGCATAGGCGGCAGCAAATCCCGCGCAGTGAACGCCGGCACGATTTTGCTCACCGGCATACTCGGCGGCAAAACCAACCTGCAAACCGCCGCCGACACCCTGTCGCCCTACGCCGCAGCCGCCATCGGCAACACCTTCGGCCACGGAGAAAGCCGAAACGAAACCGCCCAAATGGTCGGCCACTTCCTCTTAGGCGCCACCTTAAGCTATATTAACGGCGGCGACCCTTTAAGCGGCGGCTCGGCGGCCGTTGCAGCCGAGAAAGCCGCACAATACCTGTCGCAGCAGTATAACGACGGCCAAACCGCCATCGATCCGCAAACGGGCGAATTCAATCCCAACCTGCTGCCCGAGCACATCAAAGACGAAATCAAATCCACTACCGGTGTGATTGCGTCCATCGTGGGCGCGACCGGAGACGGCGGTGCGGCGTTGAACGCGCAGATTGGCGGGGTGTTGGGGCAGAATGCAGTGGAGAATAACGACAGTGGTTGTACTTCCCCTACGCCACTAGCCAATTGCGGAGCCATCCAAAAGTCCATTTTGGATAATTTTGAGAAAAGCCATTATTGCAAAGGCTTATCTGTAGAAGCTTGCAGTAGGAAGCTCAGCACTGTAAGAGCCAACTATGGCAGAGAAAATGGAAAGCTGATTTATGAGTATCTAGGAGATTGGATACCGGTTGTTAGCACCATCAAAGGGGCAAAAGAAGCTCAAAATGCAGCCGATTACATCTTTGCTGCAGCTGATATATTCCCTCCTGCAGGCAAAGGCTTAAGAATTAGCCGTGCTGTGTTTAATAAAATGGTTGAGCGTGCCTCTAGAAACAATAACTGGGGAGAGGTACGAGCTGCTCTCTCGGATGTGCTTCAACAAGTTCAGGGATCATTAGGTCATAGCAATCAGCTCGCAATGGCTAGTAATGGTCAACTTGTTAAAAATACCACATCGACCAATAGACCAAACGTATCAAACTCAACTACACCGAGCTCATCAAGGACACAACTGGTTAGAGGAAAGAAAGGGGACTGGAATAAACTTGCGAATAAACCGGAAGCCAATACCGTATATGAATTTGAAAACGGTTATACTTATGCAACCGATTCACAAAAGCGTGTCAAAGAGGTAACAGCAGATTTAAAACTTGACGCTTGGGATAGAAATTCATACCAACAAAGTGTTTCAGGGAGGGAATGTAGACAAGGTAGTGACTGCGGCGGCCATCTGATTGCTTCAATGTTCGGCGGTCCGGGTGAAGGTGTAAATTTAGTACCGATGGATGCCAAATTGAATGGAGCAAGTGGAGAATGGTATAAGCTTGAACAACAATGGAAAAATGTATTAAGTTCCGGAGGAAAAGTTCAGGTCAAAATTGAACCTGTTTATTCGGGTAGCAGCAAGAGACCCAATAGCTTTATCATTCATCAAACTATAGATGGTTTAACCTTAGATAGTATTAATTTAAAAAATACTTCGACAGGAAAATAGAATATGTTAGAACAAGATCAGATAATCTATCAAAAAATTGGAAAATTGCTATGGTCAATTATGCCAACAGAAACTCAAAAAATAGTTTTTCTCGCGAGAATTTACGATAATGTTACGCAAGCTGGTACACGCTGGTTTGATCAAGACGGTACTGAACATAATTTTTATCAAGGGTGGGACAATCCCATTCAAGAAATTGATGATGAAATAGTCGGCTTGTTAGAAAATTTGCAAAAACTTCCATTATTTCAAACTACCCCTTGGACTCAATGCCAAGTTACTTTACAGGAAAATGGTAAATTTAATATCGAATTTGCTTATATTCCTGAGGAAGATAGCTGGCCTGGTTTATATATGCGTGGAATCAGTAGCTTAACGAAAGAAGAATTAGGGTCACCCTATTATATTCCTGAAGAAATCTGGGAAGAGCGTGTAGCAAGCCGTAGCCTGCATGAAACCTAAAATCCACAGGTAGGGTGTGTGCCCAAAAGCACACACGCGTTCTATGGATTTGAATTTAATGCCGTCTGAAAAACACTCCCAAGCTTTCAGACGGCCTTTTTTCTTTACCTCAAATAAGCAACTATGGTGAAAACCCCGACAATGAACCGGGCTACACCGACGGCAGCAGCTTCAGCCCGTCTTTACCGCAATACGAAAAAGGCGGCGACAACAGCATCACCTACGCTACCCTGAGCGAAGGCCGTCTGAACATAGCCGGTAAAGACACCACCGTGCAGGAATTAGGCATCCACAGCGACAGCAGCAGCGCCCACCGCACCGTTGCCGCCCTGCCCGATTTGGCCAAAATTACGGAGAAACAGCAGATTGTGGCGAAGGCCACGGCAGATGTGGCTTCAGCCGTATCGGTTTACCGCCAAAACCAACTGGCCAAAGCCCAAGAAGCCCTCAGCAATGCCGAAACAGAACTGATGGGGGCAACCTTCAGCGGCAATCAAAGCGATATTGATGCCGCACAAGGCCGTCTGAACGAAGCACGGGAGAATGTGAAAGCATGGGAAACCGGCGGCAGGAAAGTCCGCGCCTTAAACGCAGGCACCACGCTGATTACCGGCATACTGGGCGGCCAAAGCGAAATTCAGGCAGCGGTGAACAGCGCGAGCCCCTACACCGCCCAACTGATCGGCCAAACTTTCGGTCAAAACGGCAGCCATCCGAACGAAGCACTACAACTGCTTGCCCATGCTGTCAACAGCGGCGTATTGGCCGTTGTAAACGGCGGCAGCTTTGAAGCCGGTGCCGTCAGCGGCGCGGGCAGCGAACTCGCGGCCAAAGCCATCACACAAACCCTGTTTGGCGAGGAGGCAGCAGCCAATCCGAGCATATTGGGTGAGCAGGAAAAGACACTGGTCAGCGACTTATCGGCGGTATTCGGCACGGTATCGGGCGGTTTGGCCGGTGGTTCGGCTTTGAACGCACAAATCGGTGCTGCGGCGGGGCAGAATGCGGTAGAGAATAATTATCTCCTTCCGAAAGACTGGTCTAAATATCATCAAGAGATTGCCCAATGCCAAGGAAAAGGCGCACGCTGTTATACTAAAGCAGCCAAAGCACTTGAAGAAATCAGCAAACGCCGCAATCGTGAATTGGCACAAGCTTGTTCGGTATATGGTTCAATTGAAGCATGTACGGCCAAACAGAACGAAGCAAAACAATCTGTTGCTTATACCAAACAGCAATTGGCTGCCATTCCTTCAGGGCTTGGCAAACCATCTTCACCAATCTTGCAATATTTGGATAAAGTAGGAGCCGATCACCCTATTTCAGACGGCCTGATTGCAGTAAACCGTCTGAAACAGATGGATGCTCTGGCTGCGAGCCCTGAATTCATCAAAGCCTATCAATCCGATGCCAAGGTACGTAAGGACTTTAAAAACCAAGTGGAAAGCTTGGCCTCAATCGTTCAGCAATCCGGCAGAGCCAAAGAAGGCTTTATGTTTGACAAAGAAGTTCCGTTGACGAACATCAGCAAATTAGGAGGCATACGCACCGGAGAAGTCGGCCTTATTCCGGTGTATCCTGAGTTTGAACTGATGGGCTTGGGGATTGGTAAAGCGACCAAGACCGTTGCCGTCAAGCTTTTGGGAAACAAGAGTTTGAAGGTGGGCGGCAGGGAATTTAGCCAGACTTTGGGGCAGCGGGTTATGTCGACTGTTGATGGGGAGATGGCTGGGGGAAATAAATTGATCAAATCCCCTAATGGTGATTATGTTTTGCCTATAGGCAAACAGACCATTGACCCTACGCGAACATCTTTTTCTCAGGCAACCGTAAGTTATCAGAAGCGAGGAACGGATTACAATTATGATTCGATAGTTACAGAAATGAAAAAACAAAATAAATGGATTGGTGAACCTGTAGATGTAGTAAATATGCCTGATAGGGCTCCAACCAGTTTGGATAATACCCGTATACTTGCTGCTCGCGAAGCAGGGGTTAAGGTTGAAGCGAATGTTCATAATTTTAATGACCCTATTCCAATTGAACGTGCCAGAACCATTCAGTACAAGGGAAAATTGCCCAAAACTTGGGGAGAAGCTGTTCAATTTAGAATTAAAAACCAAGAAAGTCAAAAAGGAGTTCCAACAGGTTGGAGTCAAAAATTCCCTAATGGCAGTATTTACGATGTAAAGGTAATTAAAAATGGTAAGACAAGATAAATTTACTCCCTATCCGAAAGAAATGTTACCGTCTGGATTTAAATATCCAAAGAGTTATTTAGATCTCTCCCAGTCAACTAATACCATTAATTATGATGAAAAATACTTTTTTCCTTGGTGGTTTGAAGATTATGGTACAGAAGGTGCTGAAATTGCCTACAGATATAGAAAATTTAATTCTTCAATATCAAATAATGCTATTCCATTTGCGAACTACGGTGAATGGGAAGCTTATTTTGACGGGGAGGATATTTCAGGTAATCCCAAAGTTATTGTAGTCAATTTAGAAAATACGGAAAATTATGAAGTTTTTACTGATTTTGATACTTGGTTAAAAGAAGCTGAAAATGATGGTTGGTAGCAAGCAAACCGTAGCCTGCATGAAACCTAAAATCCACAGGTAGGGTATGTGCCCCAGCACGCACGCGTTCTATGGATTTGAAATTAATGCTGTCTGAAAAATTGATAAGATTTTTCAGACGGCATTGTAAGAAATATCCGCGTTGTTTACACAACAGGTTGAGAAAAATAAGCCTGTAAAACCTCAAAAGGCGTATCACCTTTCAAACCCTTATGCGGCTTAACCGTATTATAAAAATTCACAAAACGGCACAACTCCTTTTGCCGGTCTTCCGAATCTTTAAACGCAAACTTATCATGCCACATTTCCATTAAGGTACGGATCACCCGTTCCGCTTTACCGTTCGTCTGCGGTCGGGCAATACGGGCAAACTTTTAACCGAT
>NZ_JBHSPY010000056.1:0-5803 GCF_042658245.1 Neisseria weixii | reverse complement strand
TTGAGATTTTTGTAATTTAGTAAGGATTAAATCTGATTGTAAAACAGCGGGTTGATGATTTTGTCAGGGGATGGTGTTGGATTTGGGTTGACGGGTTCGGTGGAGGGGGGTATAGTTCGGTCTTCGCTGCTGACGCGGTGGCGAAACGAACTGATAATTATAGCACGGTTGATTTGATTTTTCGATGGATTTTGAAAAAAGAGTTGACGAGTGGTTTTAGTGGTGTAATAATTCGGTTCTTGCTCTTTAACAAACAGATTACCGATAAGTGTGAGTGCGGCAAGCCTCACACTGCGACAAAAACAGACAAGATGTAGATTTTCTATTCTTTGTCGGTTTCTTTGAAGCAGACCAGAAGTTATAAAGTTAGAGATTAAACATAAGAGTTTGATCCTGGCTCAGATTGAACGCTGGCGGCATGCTTTACACATGCAAGTCGGACGGCAGCACAGAGAAGCTTGCTTCTTGGGTGGCGAGTGGCGAACGGGTGAGTAATATATCGGAACGTACCGAGTAGTGGGGGATAACTAATCGAAAGATTAGCTAATACCGCATATTCTCTAAGGAGGAAAGCCGGGGACCTTCGGGCCTGGCGCTATTTGAGCGGCCGATATCTGATTAGCTGGTTGGTGGGGTAAAGGCCTACCAAGGCGACGATCAGTAGCGGGTCTGAGAGGATGATCCGCCACACTGGGACTGAGACACGGCCCAGACTCCTACGGGAGGCAGCAGTGGGGAATTTTGGACAATGGGCGCAAGCCTGATCCAGCCATGCCGCGTGTCTGAAGAAGGCCTTCGGGTTGTAAAGGACTTTTGTCAGGGAAGAAAAGGCAGTTGCTAATATCAGCTGCTGATGACGGTACCTGAAGAATAAGCACCGGCTAACTACGTGCCAGCAGCCGCGGTAATACGTAGGGTGCGAGCGTTAATCGGAATTACTGGGCGTAAAGCGAGCGCAGACGGTTAGTTAAGCAAGATGTGAAATCCCCGGGCTCAACCTGGGAACTGCGTTTTGAACTGGCTGGCTAGAGTGTGTCAGAGGGGGGTAGAATTCCACGTGTAGCAGTGAAATGCGTAGAGATGTGGAGGAATACCGATGGCGAAGGCAGCCCCCTGGGATAACACTGACGTTCATGCTCGAAAGCGTGGGTAGCAAACAGGATTAGATACCCTGGTAGTCCACGCCCTAAACGATGTCAATTAGCTGTTGGGCAACTTGATTGCTTAGTAGCGTAGCTAACGCGTGAAATTGACCGCCTGGGGAGTACGGTCGCAAGATTAAAACTCAAAGGAATTGACGGGGACCCGCACAAGCGGTGGATGATGTGGATTAATTCGATGCAACGCGAAGAACCTTACCTGGTCTTGACATGTACGGAATCCTCCAGAGACGGAGGAGTGCCTTCGGGAGCCGTAACACAGGTGCTGCATGGCTGTCGTCAGCTCGTGTCGTGAGATGTTGGGTTAAGTCCCGCAACGAGCGCAACCCTTGTCATTAGTTGCCATCATTTGGTTGGGCACTCTAATGAGACTGCCGGTGACAAGCCGGAGGAAGGTGGGGATGACGTCAAGTCCTCATGGCCCTTATGACCAGGGCTTCACACGTCATACAATGGTCGGTACAGAGGGTAGCCAAGCCGCGAGGTGGAGCCAATCTCACAAAACCGATCGTAGTCCGGATTGCACTCTGCAACTCGAGTGCATGAAGTCGGAATCGCTAGTAATCGCAGGTCAGCATACTGCGGTGAATACGTTCCCGGGTCTTGTACACACCGCCCGTCACACCATGGGAGTGGGGGATACCAGAAGTAGATAGGGTAACCGTAAGGAGCCCGTTTACCACGGTATGCTTCATGACTGGGGTGAAGTCGTAACAAGGTAGCCGTAGGGGAACCTGCGGCTGGATCACCTCCTTTCTAGAGAAAAGAAGAGGTTTTTCGCATTCACACTTATCGGTAAACTGTAGAAGATGCAAAAGATATTGAGAAATCAAAAAAAGAACAGTTTAAAAGCTGAACTTAAACCGATTTCAAAATAACGACCTTGGGTTTGTAGCTCAGCTGGTTAGAGCACACGCTTGATAAGCGTGGGGTCGGAGGTTCAAGTCCTCCCAGACCCACCACAACTCATACTGGGGGCATAGCTCAGTTGGTAGAGCACCTGCTTTGCAAGCAGGGGGTCATCGGTTCGATCCCGTTTGCCTCCACCAAAAACTTTGCAAATCAAAGTCAGTTGGCAGAAGTTAATATAAAAAAGCGCGTAGCGCTGATTTTTTGTTTAACGACTGAAGAAGCTTGACTGCAAAAAGAAGGCTGATATAATGGCCAGCTCATTTTGATTTGCGAAGACAATAGCAATATTGGAAAGCATCGATCTTTAACAAATTGGAAAGCCGAAATCAACAAACAAAGACAAAGTTGATTTACTTTGACAGTTAGCTATTTGCAAATAGCTGGTTGTGACAAAGAAGTAAATCACAGGATTTGGGTGATGATTGTATCGACTTAGCCCTGAAACACAAAAGGCAGGGTTAAGACACAACAAAGCAGTAAGCTTT
Organism: Neisseria weixii; assembly: GCF_042658245.1. Taxonomy (NCBI): domain Bacteria; kingdom Pseudomonadati; phylum Pseudomonadota; class Betaproteobacteria; order Neisseriales; family Neisseriaceae; genus Neisseria; species Neisseria weixii. Next base: position 3,246 of record NZ_JBHSPY010000056.1, on the reverse strand, counting down.
ATCAAAGTAAAAACATCTAGTTCCACTACTCGTCAACGGTAGTGCGGATTAAGTCAAAGAGGTTCTTGAAATGATAGAGTCAAGTGAATAAGTGCATCAGGTGGATGCCTTGGCGATGATAGGCGACGAAGGACGTGTAAGCCTGCGAAAAGCGTGGGGGAGCTGGCAATAAAGCTTTGATCCCGCGATGTCCGAATGGGGAAACCCACTGCATACTGTGCAGTATCCTAAGCTGAATACATAGGCTTAGAGAAGCGAACCCGGAGAACTGAACCATCTAAGTACCCGGAGGAAAAGAAATCAACCGAGATTCCGCAAGTAGTGGCGAGCGAACGCGGAGGAGCCTGTACATGATAATTGTTGAGATAGAAGAACAAGCTGGGAAGCTTGACCATAGTGGGTGATAGTCCCGTATTCGAAATCTGATCAATGGTACTAAGCGTACGACAAGTAGGGCGGGACACGAGAAATCCTGTCTGAATATGGGGGGACCATCCTCCAAGGCTAAATACTCATCATCGACCGATAGTGAACCAGTACCGTGAGGGAAAGGCGAAAAGAACCCCGGGAGGGGAGTGAAATAGAACCTGAAACCTGATGCATACAAACAGTGGGAGCGGACGTGTTCCGTGACTGCGTACCTTTTGTATAATGGGTCAACGACTTACGTTCAGTAGCGAGCTTAACCGGATAGGGGAGGCGTAGGGAAACCGAGTCTTAATAGGGCGACTAGTTGCTGGGCGTAGACCCGAAACCGAGTGATCTATCCATGGCCAGGATGAAGGTGCGGTAACACGCACTGGAGGTCCGAACCCACGCATGTTGCAAAATGCGGGGATGAGCTGTGGATAGGGGTGAAAGGCTAAACAAACTCGGAGATAGCTGGTTCTCCCCGAAAACTATTTAGGTAGTGCCTTGAGAATGAGACTGATGGGGGTAAAGCACTGTTATGGCTAGGGGGTTATTGCAACTTACCAACCCATGGCAAACTAAGAATACCATCAAGTTGCTCCTCGGGAGACAGACAGCGGGTGCTAACGTCCGTTGTCAAGAGGGAAACAACCCAGACCGCCAGCTAAGGTCCCAAATGATAGATTAAGTGGTAAACGAAGTGGGAAGGCCCAGACAGCCAGGATGTTGGCTTAGAAGCAGCCATCATTTAAAGAAAGCGTAATAGCTCACTGGTCGAGTCGTCCTGCGCGGAAGATGTAACGGGGCTCAAATCTATAACCGAAGCTGCGGATACGTGTTTACACGTATGGTAGGGGAGCGTTCTGTAGGCCGAAGAAGGTGCATTGAGAAGTGTGCTGGAGGTATCAGAAGTGCGAATGTTGACATGAGTAGCGATAAAGCGGGTGAAAAGCCCGCTCGCCGAAAGCCCAAGGTTTCCTACGCAACGTTCATCGGCGTAGGGTGAGTCGGCTCCTAAGGCGAGGCAGAAATGCGTAGTCGATGGGAAACAGGTTAATATTCCTGTACTTTGATTCAATGCGATGTGGGGACGGAGAAGGTTAGGTTAGCAAACTGTTGGAATAGTTTGTTTAAGCCGGTAGGTGGAAGACTTAGGCAAATCCGGGTCTTCTTAACACCGAGAAGTGATGACGAGGCACCAAGGTGCTGAAGTAACCGATACCACGCTTCCAGGAAAAGCCACTAAGCTTCAGTTGAATCAGAACCGTACCGCAAACCGACACAGGTGGGCAGGATGAGAATTCTAAGGCGCTTGAGAGAACTCAGGAGAAGGAACTCGGCAAATTGATACCGTAACTTCGGGAGAAGGTATGCCCTTCGATGTTAAGCCCTTGCGGTGTAAGCATTGGAGGGTCGCAGAGAATCGGTGGCTGCGACTGTTTATTAAAAACACAGCACTCTGCTAACACGAAAGTGGACGTATAGGGTGTGACGCCTGCCCGGTGCTGGAAGGTTAATTGAAGATGTGCAAGCATCGGATCGAAGCCCCAGTAAACGGCGGCCGTAACTATAACGGTCCTAAGGTAGCGAAATTCCTTGTCGGGTAAGTTCCGACCCGCACGAATGGCGTAACGATGGCCACACTGTCTCCTCCTGAGACTCAGCGAAGTTGAAGTGGTTGTGAAGATGCAATCTACCCGCTGCTAGACGGAAAGACCCCGTGAACCTTTACTGTAGCTTTGCATTGGACTTTGAAGTCACTTGTGTAGGATAGGTGGGAGGCTTAGAAGCAGAGACGCCAGTTTCTGTGGAGCCGTCCTTGAAATACCACCCTGGTGACTTTGAGGTTCTAACCCAGACCCGTAATCCGGGTCGGGGACCGTGCATGGTAGGCAGTTTGACTGGGGCGGTCTCCTCCCAAAGAGTAACGGAGGAGTTCGAAGGTTACCTAGGTCCGGTCGGAAATCGGACTGATAGTGCAATGGCAAAAGGTAGCTTAACTGCGAGACCGACAAGTCGAGCAGGTGCGAAAGCAGGACATAGTGATCCGGTGGTTCTGTATGGAAGGGCCATCGCTCAACGGATAAAAGGTACTCCGGGGATAACAGGCTGATTCCGCCCAAGAGTTCATATCGACGGCGGAGTTTGGCACCTCGATGTCGGCTCATCACATCCTGGGGCTGTAGTCGGTCCCAAGGGTATGGCTGTTCGCCATTTAAAGTGGTACGTGAGCTGGGTTTAAAACGTCGTGAGACAGTTTGGTCCCTATCTGCAGTGGGCGTTGGAAGTTTGACGGGGGCTGCTCCTAGTACGAGAGGACCGGAGTGGACGAACCTCTGGTGTACCGGTTGTCACGCCAGTGGCATAGCCGGGTAGCTAAGTTCGGAAGAGATAAGCGCTGAAAGCATCTAAGCGCGAAACTCGCCTGAAGATGAGACTTCCCTGAGGATTTAATCCTCCTAAAGAGTCGTTCGAGACCAGGACGTTGATAGGTCGGGTGTGGAAGCGCAGTAATGCGTGAAGCTAACCGATACTAATTGCTCGTGAGGCTTGACTCTATCATTTGAAGGATTTCAAATGATAAAAGCTTACTGATGATTCAGTCATCACCAAAAGTTGATTAAAGAATAAATAAGTGCAGGAGACTGCATAACGGCTTACCGATTTGTACAGTTTAAGTTTGGCGGCCATAGCGAGTTGGTCCCACGCCTTCCCATCCCGAACAGGACCGTGAAACGACTCAGCGCCGATGATAGTGTGGTTCTTCCATGTGAAAGTAGGTCACTGCCAAACACCCATTCCGAAGCCTCTGACTCTGTCAGGGGCTTCTTTACG
>NZ_JBHSPY010000055.1:0-6006 GCF_042658245.1 Neisseria weixii | reverse complement strand
CAGGCCGTAAGAATGAGTAATCTTTCAGACGGCCTTTTATCATCCAACCACTACTTCAACACAATACGCTCACAAATCCAAAACCAAGCGCTCCGAACGCGCGCGGGAACAACACGGTGTGAAGATTTTGCCTTCGGCGCGTTCTTCTTCAGTGAGGAACTGGTCGCGGTGTAGGGCTTTTCCTTCGATCAGCTTGGTCAGGCAGGTGCCACAAATACCTTCTTCACAAGAAACGGGCACGAAATAGCCTGCTTCTTCCAAGACTTGTGTGATGCTTTTGTCGGCGGGGACATCAATGACTGCACCGTCGCTGGCGATCTGAATTTGAAACGGGCGGTTTGCCGATTCGTCCAAAGGAGCGGCTTGGAATAATTCGCGGTGCAGGTTTTCAGACGGCCAGCCTTTTTCTGAGACCGTCTGAAACACAGCGTCCATAAAACCTAATGGGCCACAGGTGTAAAGATGCAGGCCTTCTGCCGGCGCTTCGACCATGCGTTGCAACAGCTCGGGCGAGGTACGCGGGCTTTGGAACACCAGCTCGACTTTGTCGGCCACGTCGGCCTGTTGCAGGCGTTCGGCAAAAATAGCGTCGGCTTCGTCGCGGCAGAAGTAATACAGCTTCACGTCTATGCTCTGTTGCAACAAGGCATCAAACATGGCCATCAGCGGCGTAATACCGATGCCGCCGGCAAACAGCAAGGCGCGCTGTTGGTTTTCAGCCAAGGGGAACAGGTTGCGCGGTTTGCTAATCTCGATCGTATCGCCAACTTGAATCTGCTCGTGGATGTACTGCGAGCCGCCGCGTGAGGTTTCGTCGCGCAACACAGCGATGCGGTATTGGTTATCCGTCATCGGGTATTGGCAAAGCGAATACTGGCGGACAAGGCCGTTGCCGAGATTCAGGTCGATGTGTGCGCCGGCGGTGTAATCCGGCAGGCTGCCACCTGCTTCGGGCTTCAAGGTTATCAGCTTGACTTTGCTGCCGTAACTGCGCACTTCGGCCACATACACTTTCATGATTCGGCTCCGCTGGTTTGGCCCGCTTGTTCAGCTTGGATTTTTTTGTCGATGATTTTACGCGCTTGCACGCCGCCGGAATCGATGTTCAGCATCAATAAGCGGCGCTCGGGCTGTCCGCTCAGGTTTTGCTGCTGTTTCTCCAGCATTTCCAAATCTTCACTGAAAATCTTGCCTTGGCCTTCACGGATTTGGCGCGTGGTTTCTTCGTCTTGCACATCGAAATGGCGCGCCATACCCCAAGAAATACCAATGCGAGTTATCGGTTTCGGGCGTGATGAAATCGACCACAATGCTGGATACTTTACGCTCTTCCGGCGCATGATAACCGCCGTGCCCTGCTTTGGCCACGCCCACTTCGATGTGCACGTTGCTCGGCAGATGGAAATGGCAGCGCTGCCATCGGTCGACCAATTGCGTTTCGTCCAAACCTTTGGAACGCATACACGATTGCCAGAAAGGCGCGGCGCGTAAATGTTTTCCATATTGCGCTCAAGCGTCACCACATCGCCTTTTACGGTAGTTTTCAGCGGGGTTTCATCGATTTCTTTCTGACCAATACTGCTGGCGTGAACATAGGTTTCATGAGTCAAATCCATCAAGTTATCGATCATCAGCCGGTAATCGGCTTTGATGTGATACAGGCCGCCATACGCCCATTCGTCGCTTTCCGCCCATTCCAAATAAGGCAGCAATGATTCGTCGGCGCTCTCTTTTTCGCCCGCCCAAAACCAGATAAAACCGTATTTTTCAACCACGGCATATGCGCGGATACACGGGAAACCTTGTACTCGCTGCATAGGCATGGCTTGCGGTTTGCCTTTGCAGTCAAGCGCCAAGCCGTGATAGCCGCACACCAAATTGCCGTCGCGCACAAAGCCTAACGACAACGGAGCGCCACGGTGCGGGCAAAAGTCTTCCACAGCGGCAATACCGTCTTTGCCGCGGAACAAAACGATTTTTTCATTGCAGATGGTACGACCCAGCGGCTTATCGCCGACTTCTTCGCTGCGTGCGGCAACATACCAGGCATTGCGGATAAAAGTAGGGGCGGTGGTCATGAGTTGCTCCTTTGTCTCTTGAGTTTTGTGGTTTTTATTGGTTTATGGCAGGCTGTCTGAAATATTCAGACGGCCTGCTGTTTCTCGTTGAGAAAAATTTAATCGACAAGTGCAAGAGCTGTCAACAAAATTGTATCCAAAAAATTTTAGGCTTAACATTTAATTTAAAATTTTAATTTTTAAATTAAATAAAATCATTGACTTAATTTTATCAATATTATTTTAAAAGCAATATCATGAAAAAGTCATTGATTTTTGTATCCAATTTAGCTATTGTTTTTTCATCGGACTCACCGGTGACAAGCCTTTGAATCCGACACAAAAAAACAATATTTTCTTGCGGAGAGAAACCATGAATACCGCAACACTCAAGCAGCAAATCGATCAAAAGCCCATGAATGCTTTTCAATGGTCGGTGGTTACCATCTGCATCTGTCTCAACATCATCGACGGTTTTGATGTCTTGGTGATGGCATTTACCGCCTCGGCGGTTGCCAAAGAATGGGGGCTGTCGGGCTCGGAAATCGGCCTGCTCAGCTCAGGCTTATTCGGCATGGCCGCCGGCTCGCTTACGCTGGCGCCGCAAGCCGACAAATTCGGCCGCAAGCCGGCGATTTTATTGTCGCTGGTGGTGGTATCAGTCGGCATAATCTTAAGCAGCTTCAGCACTTCCGCTTTAGAACTGGGCATTTTGCGCTTTAGAACTGGGCATTTTGCGCTTTATCACCGGCTTAGGTATCGGCGGCATCTTAGCCAGCAGCAACGTGTTAACCAGCGAATTCTCATCTGCCAAATGGCGCAGCCTGACCATCAGCCTGCAATCAGCGGGCTACGGAATCGGCGCAACCGGCGGTGGTTTGGTGTCGATGTATCTAATCAAAACTTACGGCTGGCAATCGGTTTTCCTGTTCGGCGGCCTGCTTTCTACCACCTTCATTTTTGTGGTGTTGCTGCGCCTGCCCGAATCATTGGAATTTCTGCTGTCGCAACAGCCCAAAGCCGCATTAGCCAAAGCGCAAAAACTCACTGCCAAGCTCAGTTTGCCGCGCCTTGAGACTTTACCGCCCAAACCTCAATTGAGCCGACAAGCTCCTTCCGGCTTCGGCAGCCTGTTTGGCGAGGGCAAAACCATGCCGACGCTGATGATTTGGGCGGCGTTTTTCCTGGTAATGTTTGCGTTTTACTGCATTTTGAGTTGGACACCGAAGCTGCTGACCGGTGCGGGCATGACTGCCGAACAAGGCATCAGCGCCGGCATTTGGATGGATATCGGCTCGATGTTCGGCGCAGTATTAATCGGCTTCTTGGGCACACGTTTCAACATCAAAACCGTGCATGCCGTATTCCTGCTGCTCACCGCACTGCTGACGCTTACCTTCGCCCAAAGCCTGTCGCAGCTCACTTTGGCCATGGCCTTGGCGTTTTTTCTCGGCAGCTTTGCCAACGGCTCGGTGGCCGGTTTGTACGCCGTGGCACCGACGCTGTACGAATCTGCCAACCGCGCCCGCGGTGTCGGCACGGCCATCACACTCGGCCGTGCCGGCAGCATTGTATCGCCGATGATTATCGGCATCCTTCTCGATGCCGGTTGGCAGCCGGTGGGCTTGTTTTACCTGAATGCGGTGGTATTTGCCTTGGCAATTTTGGCCGTATTAAAAATAAGAAAACTCAAGCCGGTTTGATATAATTGCGTCTCGCTCAGGCCGTCTGAAAACAGCAAACGAAACAGTTTTATCACCGTTTCGTTTCGGCCTTTCAGACGGCCTATTTAATGGATACTCATCATGAAGAAAAAAATCTATTTATTATGCGGCTTATTGTGTGACGCTACGGTTTGGCAACCCAGCCGCTGCCCTTGCACCCTATTTTGATGTAGAAACGTTCAGCTTTCAGGGCTTTGACAATTTGACTGCGATGGCAGAACACGTTTTGGCGCAGGGTTCGGATTCGTTTATTCTCGCCGGACATTCCATGGGCGCGCGCGGCCTTGGTAAAAGCTGCCGAAGAAAACGGCATGCCATACTTAATTGAGCATTGGCTGATGCCGATGCTGGCCGAAGATCACCGCACGCAGCCTGACATAATGCAGCCGTTGGCGCAGATGGTATTGCGTTTTACCCCTGAAGATTTTGCCAAGCAAATTCATGCGCTGATCCACCGCCCTGATGCGGCTTCGGTATTGTGCGGAATCCGCTGTCCGTTGTTGCTGGGTGTTGGCGAGCTCGACGCGTGGAGCCCGGTCACGCAGCACACCGCCATGCAGGAAATTGCACCGCATGCCGAATTGGCCGTATTCCCGCAAGCCGGCCATATGGCACCTTTTGAAACACCGCAAACCGTCAGCCGAAGCTTGCTGCAATGGCTGCTGCCGGATAATCAGGCCGAGACCTTTACCCCTCGGATTTGAAGTACAGTCCGAAGTTAGAGTAGCACAGACATATTCATTTAGATAAACAAGCTTTCGAGCAGCGTATAACGAAGAAATATGCCAAAAATGGGGATTTTCTACATCTCAGGCCGTCTGAAAAAGGAAATATTATGGAACACAACCATCAGGTTCTGGTGCGTTTGCGTGAGATGATTGCCGATGGCGAACTCAAGCCGGGCGAGCGCATTACCGAGATTCCGACTGCGGAAAAACTCGGCGTGTCGCGCTTGCCGGTGCGCATGGCTTTGCAGATTCTGGAGCAGGAAGGCTTGGTCGAACGCTTGCCCAAACGGGGCTATACTGCCCGTAAAATCACCTCGGCCGATTTTCTGAACGCGTTGGAAGTGCGCGGCACATTGGAAGGTCTGGCGGCACGTCAGGCGGCGGAACACGGTATGCCGTCTGAAACCGTTGCCCTGCTCGAGCAGGGTTTGGCCGAATTGGATGCAGTGTTCGAGCGTGAAGTATTCAGTATTGAAGAAGTGGAAATCTATCAAAAATTCAATGTATTGTTTCACGACGCGGTGATTGAGGCTTCGCAAAATCCGGTGATTCGCATGGCTTTAGCGAAAATTGAAAGCCTGCCGTTTTCATCGATTCAATCGCTGGTCATCGACCGGCGCGAAATGCCGCGCGAGAAAAAACGCCTACTCTACGCCCACTTGCAGCACCACGCTATCCTGCGCGCGGTGTGCAGCCGCCAAAGCGCAAGGGCAGAAGCCTTGATGCGCGAACACGCGCAATCGCCGGTGTTGTTTACCGATTTGCTCAACCGTTTTGAAAACCGCCCGGAATCACTGCATATTGTGCAGGACAATGATTAATGATTTGAGGCCGTCTGAACTGTTCAAACGGTCTGAAACCTTTGCAAAACTCCGGATTTGAGTACAGTTCGAAGTTAGCGCAGCGCATAACGAAAAAATGTGCCGAAGATGGGGATTTTGCAAAGGTCTCGGCCTTGTCAAAATCAGCGGCCACACCTATAATTCACTTTTCATCACAGGCACGTAGCTCAGTTGGTTAGAGCACCACCTTGACATGGTGGGGGTCGTTGGTTCGAATCCGATCGTGCCTACCAGATTGAAACAGCCGTTTCTGAATCGTCGGAAACGGCTGTTTGTTAATGTTGATGAATGATAAATAAGGCCGAGACCTTTGCAAAACCCTGCCCATCACAAAAAAGCTTACTTAGGTTACTAAGCAAGCTTTTTTAACATCAAATATCCCATCATTACCTATAATTCCCTATTTTCGGGCATATTTCCCCCTTTTCACGCAGCAGCAGACACACAAGCCTGTTGGCCGCTTTCGGCAGGTTGATACCAAACCGCCTTCAAATGACTTTGCGCAGCCACCTTCAACAAACCAAAATAATGCCGCACGGTGGTAGCGGAATTTACGGTGCAACGTACCAAAGCTTTGTTCCACCCATAGCGCGTTTTCGACAATTGCTTATTTCTTGCCTTATCGTCCTCTGTTAACGGATGGCCCCGGTGCGCC
>NZ_JBHSPY010000054.1:0-6283 GCF_042658245.1 Neisseria weixii | reverse complement strand
GATGCCGCTGGTGGTTTGGCGTTCGGATTGGTTTTGGCTGTTTTGGGTGGAGCGGATGTTGATGTCGCGGCCTGCAATCAGGGTAACGTCGTCTTGGACTAAAGAAATGCCGTCTGAAAAGTTGGAATTTTTCAGACGGCATTGAATTCAAATCCATAGAACGCGTGCGTGTTGGCGCACATACCCTACCTGTGGATTTTAGGGTTCATGCGTGCTACGGCTTGCTGGCGTACATATTCTACCTGTAGATTTTAGATTTCATGTAGGTTACGGCTTGCTTACTGGAAACAGTGGATGTTCCTCATCCCATCCTAATCCGTAGTCCTCAAAAATCTTTTCTAGTGCTTCAATCAAGGAAGCATTAAGTTCAGGTGGCTGCGAGCCAGGACTTTGCTCAAATGCTTCTGGATGATATTGGCGTAAAAATGCCATGCCTTTTACACTTAGACCAAAATGTGAATCAATCCAAATGACAGATTCACCATCATATGGATGATTTACTGCCAACGTGTGACAAAAATCTTTGATTCCATCATAAGAATATTCATCTGATTTGGTTAGGATGGTTTCTGGATAGATTATTGCCAAATCACAGATAACAATTCTATATATGAAATCAACAGCGCATTGTCGTTCGAATCTACTACAATCGCGTAAAATCCATGCAATAGTAATAGGCTCCAATGCTAAAACTTCTAAGAAAAATTGTGCTTGTTCTGCAAACTTTTTGTTCATTTTCATAATTACTTATTACCTAAGCTTGGAAATTTAAATTTTAATAATGGCTTATTACCATTTAAAGATGTCAACCTAGGTGACTTATGAATTTCTACTGTGGCAGTATTCATATCAGTTGCTGCGCTTGCCTTGCCAGCAGGCCGATATGCAATGGTTGAACCGTCTGGCAATCTTGCATTCCAGCAACCCACACAATTACCATGATTCATTTGCATACCCTTGCGTAATTCTTCCTGAGTCGGTTTCCTCCCTAAAAATGTTTCGGCAAATTTTTCAGCCGTAGAGTTAGGATTTTGAGAAGCAGGCATAGTTCTCGGTGTCCCTAATTTACCTATCGGTGTACCTGGCAACTTCCCCTTTTTCAATTCATTTGCCAACTGCCCAGCCCTTGCCAGCTCAGTTTGAATACGATGAGTTCTTGTTTCTTGAACATTCCTATCCACCCGCTCACGGTTTTCCAGCCTGTTTCCACCGCCGCTTTGAACATTTTCCAAACCATATTGCTGTTTGAAGTAGGCTTCATCCAGCTTTTGGTTACTGTTGCTCTCGGTTTGTCGGGGCTTACCTGCTGTACTCAGACGTTCGGCTGCATGAGATTTTGCCACGGTTTTTTTAGCAATGTTTCCACCTCTACCGCCTGCCGCCATTTCCATTTGGAAACGGGCTTCCTCGGGTGTTTGGCCGTCATTCACCGCCCATTGCCGCTGAACAGCAACAAAACCACTGTCTCCGCTATGGATAATCGGGTTTGCCGTTGGCAGCCAGTCCCGTTGTTCCGCGCGGATAAACTCTGATTTTTCATACGGCGGAAGCAAGAGTAGGGTGTGTGCCTCAGCACGCACGCGTTTTAACAGTATACAGGGTATCTGGATTTAGCTTTTATGAGGAGAATGAATGCCGTCTGAAAAATTTGACAACTTTTCAGACGGCATAGGGTTATAGGCCATAGAACGCGTGCGTGCTGGGGTACACACCCTACACATGGATTTTAGGTTTCATGCAGGCTACGGCTTGCTACCTGTGAATTTTAGAGTTCATGCAGGTTACGGCTTGCTGCCGAGGTTAAAAATACAGTCGCTACGCTTGCTTACTGATATAAAAATTTGTTTTGGAATCTGAGAAGTCTAGGTAACAGCATTCTGTTTCTTGTTTTTCATTTACTACAGTAGAAATTGGATAATTCAACAGTTTTATGCCTAAATCATCTACTTCAATGTTATTGAGACTTATAAAATTGATTTTTTTTAAATAGTTAATTATTTCATCATTTGTTTTTCCTATCCAATTTAGATAATTTTGTTCTTCAATACTAAATTTATTAGGGCTGAATATTTCCATAGCTAATAATTTATTTTCCTTATCATAAAAGCAATGTACTCCTAAATCTGGGAATACATCCATGGTGTTAATTGAGTTCGGGGACTTTTTTACTTCCTTTACCTGTGAGGAAAAAAAATGACGAATTTCTGCACGGGAGGTATCGTTGGAAACAGCAAAGTAGTTTTTTTGAGAACAAAGATATATTTTCATTTTATTTTCCTATTTGGCACTTTTAAAAGATTCTGGGTCTAGTGTTTTTGAATATTTGAGCATTTCATTTATAGCTTCATCATATTTACTACCAAATTTAGATCTAATATCTTTTACGTCCATATCAATCGCTTCTTGAAGTTTTCCTTGGTTTAATAAGCTTTTTTGCTTTGCTCTGTATGCTTCTGCTTCAGGAGAGCGTCCATAACTTTGAGTTAATCTATGATCTCCTGGCTCCATCTGAATAGCAGGACCATTTTCGCTGCTAATAGGCGCGCCTTTATAACAAGCTTGTGCGGGGCAATGATGAGAATCAAGTCCGTCATTAGCAGGCTTTTTAGTTTCAGAATGCGCACCACCTTTATATTGATTAGGCTTACTAGCCACCGCCTGACTAGGAATCTCACCCTTCGGCACTTTAATGCTGCCACCATTTCCAGCTACCGACAGCATAACATTATCATGCTTCAGCTCATTAGCCATCACTTGGAAATAACGGAAGGCTTCTGATGTCTTACCATGCTTCAGCAAATCAACCGTTTTATCCAAAGCGTTTGCTGCCGTTTTTCCCAATCTTTCAAATGGCACAATGGCAATAAATGCCAGCATCTTACCTTCCGCCGTTTCCGCTTGGGCATAAGTGCTGCCGAAATCATATATCGGGAACAAGCTTGCCAAGAGGGTATCGACTACCGGTGCACCGATATATTTTGCAGCAACCATTTCTCCGCGTTCATAGCGTTGACGGAGTCGTTCGCATTCTGCTTTGGTTTTGCAGCCTGAGGTTTTAAGCAGTTCGGCTTTGGGATTTACCAGGAGACTATTATTCTCCACCGCATTCTGCCCCAACACCCCGCCAATCTGCGCGTTCAACGCCGCTCCGCCGTCGCCGGTCGCGCCCACGATGGCCGCAATCACACCCGTGGTGGATTTGATTTCTTCTTTAATCTGCTCGGGCAAGAGGTTGGGGTTGAATTCGCCCGTCTGCGGGTCGATGGCGGTTTGGCCGTCATTGTACTGCTGCGACAAATATTGCGCCGCTTTTTCGGCGGCAACGGCTGCACTGCCGCCGCTTAACGGGTCGCCGCCGTTGATGTAGGCCAGTGTCGCGCCCAAGACGAAGTGGCCGACCAGTTGGGCGGTTTCGTTTTGATTGGCTCCGTGGCCGAAGGTGTTGCCGATGGCGGCTGCGGCGTAGGGCGACAGGGTGTTGGCGGCGGTTTGCAGGTTGGTTTTGCCGCCGAGTATGCCGGTGAGCAGAATGGTGCCGGCGTTCACTGCGCGGGATTTGCTGCCGCCTATGCCCCAGTTTCGGGCTTCGGTGCCGGCATGGCGGTAGGCTTCGGATTCGCTGATCAAGACAGCCTGGCGTTCGCTGTCGCTCAGTCGGCTGAAGGCTTCGTAGCTGCCGTCGTTTCGTGCTTTCAGACGGCCTTCAAACTCTGCTTCGGCTTTGGCTTTGTCTTCGGCGGCGGCTTTTTGGCGGTTGCTGCTGAAGGTGCGCGTAGGGTGGGCATTCATGCCCACTCGGACAGTAAATTGGAAAAGGCCGTCTGAAGATTTTGGTTTTCAGACGGCTTGTTTTTATAAAAGCACAATGAAACAAGGTGGTGGGTAGTGAGTGCCCACCCTACGCTTGCTTGCTTAATCATAGGCTAAAGCCAACGTTTCTTCTGAATCTAATTCATTTAATAAAATTACTTTATTTATAGTATCAATTTTCCATTCTGATATTATATCAGTCGATATATATTTCTCTCTTATGAGATTTTGATTCGCGATGATTGCTCCCAGCTCATGAATGATACAAATTTTTCCATTTGCTAAAAAGAATAGATCAAAGAAAACGCCGTCTAATTTCAATAATTTTGATTCAAGGCTTGGTATAGAAATACAAAAAACGGAAGAATCAAATCCAATAAATGCCTTTTGTTTGTCAGAAGAAACTAACACCTTGGGGTTAACGCCTATACTAGAAATTGCTAGGCCAATACCTAAGTTCAATTCTTTGTAGAGATTAATTAAATAACATTCATAAACCTCTTCATTTCTTTCTTGTAAAATAATATATTTATCATATTTCTTTTGTAACTCATCTTTCAACATGTTTATTAAATTGTAAGAACATTTAGCTAAAATCATTATCTGTCTCCATGTGTAAAGCGGCCTGTCGGACCAAATATTTGACCTGTTATCAGTTTGTTTCCATCCCAAATAGTTTCAAACTTCACTGATCCGCGTGGTCCCATTAAAAGGGTTTCCCGCACTACTCTTCCATTTTCTTGAACTTTAACTATAGTAGAAGGATTGGTATATGCATCTCTAAGATGCTGTGATAAATACTTACGCGTTACAGAATTATCCGGTAACCCAATGCTTTCTAATTGCCTCAACATACCGGTTGAGCGATCAATATTATGTTGATTGCCTGTTGCTCTACCTAAAAAGTAATCTAATTTTGTTCCAATTTCGGCCTGCTGATTAATGACAGTTCTTCTATTTGGTATTGGGGATTTATTGGGAAACGACATCCCTGTCTTACCTACCGCAGCAGACTCTTTTAAACTCCCCCCGCGGCCACCTGCCGTCATTTCTGTTTGAAAGCGGGCTTCCTCAGGTGTTTTTCCATCATTAATTGCCCATTGCCGCTGAACAGCAGTAAATCCGCTATCGCCGCCATGAATAATCGGGTTGGATTTTGGCAGCCAATCCCGCTGTTCCGCACGAACAAACTCGGATTTTTCATACGGCGGAAGCGCGGATACAATGCCCTGCATTTTACTGGCAATGGTAAATAATTGGCCGCGTTCTTTACTTCCTTTCGGCAGTTTGGCGGCGGCAGCTTCCATTTTACGGCTGTCGGCTTCGTATTCGCGCTTCAAGCTGGCTAAAGCTTTTTCTTTATCGGCACCGCTCATATTACTTTGGCGGATTTTCTGCTCTTCTTGAATAAAATACTCAATACTTCGTGCACCTGATTGCTTGGCAAGTTTATCCAGCAGTGCAATTTCCGTTTGTGAGAGCCAGCCTTTTTGTTTGGCAGTTTGGGAATGCAGCCAGTTATTCTCCACCGCATTCTGCCCCGCCACAGCACCAATCTGCGCATTTGCAGCCGAACCACCGGCCAAACCGCCCGATACCGCACCGAAGGCAGACGACAAGTCTTTAATCAATACCTTTTCCTGCTCGCCCAGTGCGTTCGGATTGGCTGCTGCTTCGCCAAACAGGGTTTGTGTGATGGCTTTAGCCGCCAGTTCGCTGCCTGCGCCGCTGATGGCGCCCGCTTCAAAGCTGCCGCCGTTTACAACGGCCAATACGCCGCTGTTGACAGCATGGGCAAGCAGTTGCAGCCCTTCATTCGGATGGCTGCCGTTTTGGCCGAAGGTTTGGCCGATGATTTCGGCAGTGTAGGGGCTCGCGCTGTTCACCGCTGCCTGAACTTCGCTTTGGCCGCCCAGTATGCCGGTAATCAGTGTCGTACCTGCGTTTAAGGCGCGGGCTTTGCTGCCGCCGGTTTCCCATGCTTTCACATTCTCCCGTGCTTCGTTCAGACGGCCTTGTGCGGCATCAATATCGCTTTGATTGCCGCTGAAGGTTGCGCCCATCAACTCGGTTTCAGCATTGCTGAGGGCTGCTTGGGCTTTGGCCAGTTGGTTTTGGCGGTAAACCGATACGGCTGAAGCCACATCTGCCGTTGCCTTCGCCACAATCTGCTGTTTCTCCGTCATCTTGGCCAAATCGGGCAGGGCGGCAACGGCTCGGTGCGCACTGCCGCTGTCGCTGTGGATACCCAGTTCCTGTACGGTGGTGTCTTTACCGCCTATGTTCAGACGGCCTTCGCTCAGGGTGGCGTAGGTGGTACTGCCGTCGCTGCCTTTTTCGTATTGCGGCAAAGACGGGCTGAAGCCGTCGGCGGTACCGCCGCTTAAGCCGACATTAGACGCGCTGTAGCTGCTTTGGTTTTGAATGTTTTCAAAGGTAAAGCGGTTGGCGGTCAGTTCGTTTTGCTCTTTCG
>NZ_JBHSPY010000053.1:0-7107 GCF_042658245.1 Neisseria weixii | reverse complement strand
AATTTAGAGGATTTTAGGGTGTTTGGGAAGTATTGGAATTACTTGGTAATTATGGTTGCTTTGTGTGAGGTTTAACAAGGGTTTTGCAAAGGTCTCAGGCCGTCTGAAAATTATTTTTTCAGACGGCTCAATCTATTCTGATCAAACTTTAAGCCAACGGCGCCAAAAGTTTATCAAAAGCTTCTTCAAACTGCTTCAAGCCGTCTTCCTGCAAACGGGTTGCCAAAGCTTCCAAATCGATGCCGAGTTTTTCTGCTTCGGCCAGTTGCGCCAAGGCTTCATCGGTGTTGTCGGTCAGCGTGGCTTTGGCGACACCATGATCGACAAAAGCTTTGAGCGTGGCGTCCGGTACGGTATTGACGGTGTGCGCTCCAATCAGGCTGTCAACATATAAGGTATCCGGATAGTCGGGATTTTTCACGCCGGTCGAGGCCCACAATAATTGCACGCGGTTGGCACCTTTGGCGGCCAATTCGGCAAATTCGGCACTGCTGAAAAACTGTTCCCAATCTTGGTAAGCGGCTTTGGCCAAGGCAATGGCGGTTTTGCCTTTCAAATGTTCTGGTAAGGTTGCATCCAAAGCAGCATCCACGCGCGAAATAAAGAAGCTGGCCACCACTTGGATGTGGTCAACAGGCAAACCGGCAGCCACACGCTTGGCAATACCGCGCTGATAAGCGGCATAGGCTTTCAGGGTTTGCGCGCGGGAAAACAGCAAGGTCAGGTTAATCGACAGGCCGTCTGAAACCAATTGTGCCAACGCTTCAACGCCGGCATCGGTGGCCGGCACTTTAATCATCACGTTTTTACGGCCAATGGCATCGTGTAAGCGTTTGACTTCGGCCACAGTACCGGCAGCATCTTTAGCCAATTCCGGCGCGACTTCCAAGCTGACGAAACCGGTTTTGCCGCCGGTAGATTCGTGTTCGGCCAGCAACACATCGCAAGCCGCCTGAACATCGGCAATTGCCAAGGTCTCGTAGCGCTCTTTCGGGCTCAAATCTTGTGCTTTCAAAGCGGCTGCTTCATCGGCATACAACGCGTCGCCGGCAAAGGCTTTTTGGAAAATCGCCGGATTGGAAGTCACGCCGCACACGCCTTGCTTGGCCATTTCGGCCAATTTGCCGCTTTGCACCAGCGATCGGGATAAGTTGTCCAACCAGATTTGTTGGCCTAATGCTTTAACGTCCGATAAAATAGTCATCTCTGAATCCTTTTTGTTGAGCGGGTTTAGTCTTGTATATTGTTGGCATAGTGAATGAGGCTGAATGGTGCAGGACAAGGACGCACCGCAGACCATACAATTTGGTACGGTAAGGTAAGGCAAGCCAACGCCGTCCGGCTTTAAGACCATTCACTATCACGATAAATTGTCAAACCGATGGATTTTCACTATACCTTGATTTCCAGCCTTTGAACAGTATCACACTTTGACGGACATAATGATGACAACGACCGAATCTTACTTACCTTGGGCGCGCGATGTGCTGCATATCGAAGCGGAAGCCTTGCACGAAATCGCCAATGAGTTGGACGAACATTTTGTTCAGGCCGCCGAGGCCTTGCTGCATTGCCAAGGCCGCGTGGTGATTATGGGCATGGGTAAATCGGGTCACATCGCCCGCAAAATGGCTGCTACCATGGCTTCCACCGGCACACCGGCTTTTTTCGTGCATCCCGCCGAAGCGGCACACGGCGATTTGGGCATGATTGTCGATGGCGACGTGGTGATGGCGGTGTCAAACTCGGGCGAAAGCGATGAAATTGCGGCGATTATTCCGGCCTTGAAACGCAAAAACGTGACCTTAATCTGCATCACCGCCCGCCCGACTTCGACCATGGCACGCCATGCCGACATCCACATCACGGCTTCGGTTTCCAAAGAAGCCTGCCCGCTCGGTTTGGCGCCGACTTCCAGCACCACCGCCGTGATGGCGCTGGGCGATGCGCTGGCGATTGTGTTGCTGAAAGCGCGCGCGTTCACGCCCGATGATTTCGCCCTCAGCCATCCGGCCGGCAGCTTGGGCAAACGCCTGTTGCTGCGCGTGGCCGACATCATGCACGGCGGCGGCAAACTGCCTGCAGTGGTATGCGGCACCTTGCTCAAAGACGCGATTGTACACATGAGCGAAAAAGGCTTGGGCATGTTGGCCGTAACCGATCACGAAGGCCGTCTGAAAGGCGTGTTTACCGATGGCGACTTGCGCCGCCTGTTCCAACAACGTGATGATTTCAAAGGCTTAACCGTCGACGACATCATGCACACCAAACCGAAAACCATCGCCGCCGACAAACTTGCTACCGAAGCCTTGAAACACATGCAGGAAAACCATGTCAATGGCCTCTTAGTCACCGATTCAGACGGTCTGTTAACCGGCGCGCTCAATATGCATGATTTACTGATGGCGCGTATTGTGTAAGGCTGCAAAACTTTACGCACCGTTTATTCTACCCGAAACGTTTCAGACGGCCTTTATGCTAGAATAGGCCGTCTGAACAAGGAACCCGCCATGCAGAGCTTATCCCCCGAATTGCAACAGCGCGCCGCCGCCATTAAATTGTTGATTTTAGACGTGGACGGCGTGTTGACCGACGGCCATATCTACATCCGCGACACCGGCGAAGAAATCAAATCTTTCCACACGCTAGACGGCCACGGCATCAAAATGCTGGCAGCCAGCGGCGTTCAGACGGCCATTATTACCGGCCGCGATGCGCCATCGGTCAGCATCCGCGTGCAGCAATTGGGCATTGCCCATTATTTCAAAGGCATTCACGATAAGCGTGCGGCCTATGCGCAATTACGGGAACAAGCGGGTGTGGCGGAACACGAATGCGCATTTGTCGGCGACGATGTGGTTGATTTGCCGGTGATGGTACGCTGCGGATTGCCGGTAGCCGTGCCCGAAGCGCATTGGTTTACACGGGAACATGCGGCCTACATCACCCGACGCCCCGCCGGCAAAGGCGCGGTGCGCGAAGTATGCGATTTGATTATGCAGACGCAAGGCACGTTGCAGCCTGCTTTGAACGAGTATATCAAATGAAAATAAGATGGCACTACGGTCTCGCTTTTCCTTTGATTCTGGCTGTCGTGCTCGGCGGCCTGTCGGCTTGGCTCGGCCGTATCAGCGAGATTCAAACGGAAGAAGTACAACTCAATCCCGATGAGCCGCAATATTGGATGGGCGGTATGGAAGGCAAACGTTTTGATGAGCAAGGTAATTTGCAAGAGCATTTCACCGCTACCGAAGCGTTCCAATTGCCCAACAGCAAAGACGTGCATTTCCGTTCCCCTAAGCTTGACGTACATCAGCAAGGCAAGCCCGCTTACCAAGTGAAAGGCAAAGAAGGCCTATATAACACCGATACGCGTGTTGCCGTGTTCCAAAAAGAAGTATTGCTGACCAAACCGGCCGATGCCACCCATCCTGCCGGCACGGTCAAAACCGAATTTATTCATGTCGACACCCGGATCCAGTTTGCCCAAACCGAGCATCCGGTTGAATTTACCTACGGTCAATCCCACGGCTCTTCTGTCGGCATGACTTACGACCACACCAAAGGTTTACTCAATTTCCCATCAAAAGTGAAAGCCACGATTTATGATGCTAAAAATCTTTAAAGCCGCCGCATTGTCCGCCCTGATGATCAGTGCGCCTGCTTTCGCGCTGCAAAGCGACAGCCGCCAACCGATTCAGATCGAAGCCGATCAAGGCTCGCTCGACCAAGCCAAACAGACTACCACCTTCAGCGGCAACGTCATCATCAAACAAGGCACGCTGAATATCAATGCCGCCAACGTTACCGTTTCGCGTAACGACAAAGGCGAACAATTGATGAAAGCCAACGGCTCGCCCGTGCATTTCAGCCAGCAGCTTGACGGCAACAAAGGCACGGTCAACGGCCAAGGCAACCAAGTCGAATACGCCTCGGCTACCGGCTTGGTGACGCTTACCGGCAATGCCAAAGTGCAACGCGGTGGGGATGTCGCCCAAGGCGCGGTGATTACCTACAATATGCGCACCGAAGTCTATACCATTCACGGCGGCTCGAAACAGGCCGGTGTGAAATCACCGGCCAAATCCGGCCGCGTGAGCGTGGTGATTCAGCCGACTTCGACCAAACAATAAACTGAGGCCGTCTGAACCTTTTGTTAAACCAAGCTTTCAGACGGCCTATCCAACCTTGATTCCGCTTAAAGAACAGATTATGACTGCACCAGCCAGCCGCCTTGTCGCCCAAGGCCTGCAAAAAAGTTTCAAAAAACGCCAAGTTGTGGAAGATTTTTCGCTGGAAATCGAAAGCGGCGAAGTGGTCGGCCTGCTCGGCCCCAACGGCGCGGGCAAAACCACCAGCTTCTACATGATTGTCGGCCTGATTGCTGCCGATGGCGGCAGCGTCACGCTCGACGGCCAAGAATTGCGCCACCTGCCGATTCATGAACGTGCGCGCTTGGGCGTAGGCTATCTGCCTCAAGAAGCCTCGATTTTCCGCAAAATGACCGTCGAACAAAACATCCGCGCCATTTTAGAAATCAGCCTGAAAGACAAAAGCGGCATCGACGGCGAAATCGACAAACTGTTGGCCGATTTGAACATCGAGCGTCTTCGCCACAACCCGGCACCATCGTTATCGGGCGGTGAACGACGCCGCGTGGAAATCGCCCGCGTCTTAGCAATGAAACCGCGTTTTATTCTGCTGGACGAACCCTTCGCCGGTGTCGATCCTTTGGCGGTCATCGATATTCAAAAAATCATCGAATTCCTCAAATCGCGCGGCATCGGCGTATTGATTACCGACCACAACGTGCGCGAAACCTTAAGTATTTGTGACCGCGCCTACATCATCAGCGAAGGCACGGTATTGGCTTCAGGCAACCCGGACGACTTGGTCAATGACGAAAAAGTACGTGCTGTGTATTTGGGCGAAAATTTCAAATACTGATACCCTGAAACCCGCCTTTTATTGATAAATATGAAAAGAGGCCGTCTGAAAAATAGTAACCACGCTCATTTTGTGGTAACTTATTTCAGACGGCCTTTCATGTTTCCCCGTAAACGCACGCGGCAACATGGCCGGCACTAAAAAAATAAACGAAAAACGCAACTTACTTATCCTATGAATCCCAATTTCGGCTTAAAACTCAAGCAAACCCAGCAGCTCAACCAAAGGCTGCAACAAGCCTTGCGCGTATTGCAGATGTCCAACCAAGACATCGAGCGCGAAGTAGAAGACTGGCTGCAGGAAAACCCCTTACTCGAACGCCCCGAATCTGATGAATTCAGCGATGCCGAGCTCAACAACAGCCTTTCCGCAGCCCTACCGCGCAGCAACCAAATCGGCGGCGACGATGCCGAAGATGCTTGGCTCAATGTCGCCGAAGAAGAAGATTTCAATGCTTATCTGCATGCACAAGTGTGCGAACACCCTCTTTCCCAAACCGAAGCCGCCCACGTCCACATTCTGATTGATTTTCTTGACGATCAAGGCTACTTTTCCGACAGCCTATCGGAAGTCATCGACCATACGCCGCTGGACTGGATGCTGGATGAAGACGATTTGCAAAACGCGCTCGACATCCTGCAAACCTTCGACCCGCCGGGTGTCGCCGCCGCAGACATTACCGAATCCCTTATGCTGCAACTGATGCGCCAGCCCCCTTCACCCGAACGCCAACTGGCCGGCCATCTGATACAAAGCTCATTTGAACAGCTGGGCAAAAACCGCCAGCAAAATATTCAGCGTTTCCAAAAAATGTATCCCGAATCCACGCCCGAATCCATTCAGACGGCCTTGGATTTGATTGCATCACTCAACCCCTACCCCGCCTACGGTTTCGCTTCTGCCGAGCCGACCGCCTACATTCAACCCGACGTATGGGTCAGAGAAACGGCTGATGGCTGGAAAGTCAGCGGCAACGAAGCGGCTTGGCCTAAAATCCAAATCAACCGCGAATATGCCGAGCTGCTGCAAGACATCGGAGACGCATCGCCCGAATGGAAAGAAAAGCTCCAAGAAGCGCGCCAAAAAATAGACAGCTTGGAATTGCGCAAAAGCACGGTTATCCGCTTGGCCGAATACATCGTTGAGCGGCAAGAAGATTTTTTCATCTTCGGCGAAATCGGCTTGGTACCCATGCTGCTCAAAGATGCCGCCGCCGAATTGGAGCTGGCCGAATCAACCATTTCAAGAGCCGCCAATCAAAAATATTTAGCTTGCCCACGCGGTTTATTTGCGTTACGCTATTTCTTCACACAAGCAATCAGTACCGACAGCGACAACGAAGGCGTCAGCCAAGGTGCGGTTAAAGCCATGCTCAAGCAATTGGTTGACAGCGAAAACGCGCACAAACCTCATTCCGATGAAGCCTTGGTGCAGCTCTTAAAACAGCAAGGCGTTGAAATTGCCCGCCGCACTGTCGCCAAATACAGGGAGTCACTCGGTATTCCGCCTGCGCACAAGCGCAAGCTTATCGGCTGAACACAAGATTTTTATGCCCGTCACGTTGGCGGATTTACTCACCGAAGGAGTTTTATTATGAACCCGAAAATTACCGGTCTGAATTTTGATGTTACCGAAGCGATTAAAAACTATGTGTCTGAAAAATTGGAACGCATCAACCGCCATGCCGCCAATGTGATTTCCGTGACCATTACCCTGTCGGTTGAAAAAGTGAATCAAAAAGCCGAAGCCGATTTGCACTTGGCCGGTAAAGATTTGCACGTCGAAGCGGTAGAACAAGACATGTACGCCGCGATTGACGTATTAATGGATAAATTGGATCGGGCGGTGTTGAAGCATAAAGAAAAAAGCAATGATACCCGCGCCCCACGCCCTGCCGATGTGGTTGGCACCGAACAAGAATAAATGCTTATTAAGAGGCCGTCTGAAAATTTTCAGACGGCATTTTTTATGATTGATCATTCATTCGTTTTTCAACTAACGATACAAATATAGTTAATTAAAATAAAAACAGGACACTAAAGTCTGTTGACAATTAACGCAACTGTAAGGTAGCGCGCGTTTTGTCATAGTTTTGCGTTTTTTTGTCATAGCTTCCCTGTAGTTTATCCATGACAAAAAAACGCAAAATCTAAAATTTAA
>NZ_JBHSPY010000052.1:0-7429 GCF_042658245.1 Neisseria weixii | reverse complement strand
ACTTGGTGGGTTTTGCCGTGTTGTTCCTGCTCAATTTGGGTGGATTCTTAGCTTAAGTTGATTGAATGATACAAAGGCCGTCTGAAATATTTCAGACGGCCTTTTGTTTTGATTCGGGAATATGAACTTTCAGACGGGCCTCTGGAGTGAATGTGCCCAAAGGCCGCCCCCGAAACGGTTTGCCCGTTCCACTTCTTTCCATGCGTCGAGAATCAGCGTGCCGTCGTTATCTTTGAGCAGGGTTGCGTCGGATAGCATCCGCCGCCATGCACGTGCGCCTTTGAGGCCGTGCATCAGGCCTAAACTGTGGCGGACGATGTGGCGCAAGATGGTGCCGCGGCCGCTTTGGATTTGCACTTGGCTGTAGGTAAACAGGCGTTGCACCAGGTCGGCGTATTCGATGGGCAGGTGGCTGCTGCCGTAAAACAGTTGATCCCATTCGCGCATCACCATCGGGTTGTGGTAAGCCTCGCGTCCGACCACCACGCCATCGACGTGTCGGAGATGTTCGGCGATTTGTCCGTTGGTGGTAATGCCGCCGTTGATCAGGATTTCCAGCTCGGGGAATTCTTGTTTTAAGCGATAAACGTAGTCGTATTTCAGCGGCGGAACTTCGCGGTTTTCTTTCGGTGATAAGCCGTCCAGCCATGCGTTGCGGGCGTGGACGATAAAGGTTTTGCAATCGGTTTTGTCGCGTAGGGTGCCGACAAAATCCGCCAAGGGTTGGTACTCGGCTTGGCGGTCGACACCGATGCGGTGTTTGATGGTGACTGGAATTTGCACGGCATCCTGCATGGCGTTTAAGCAATCGGCCACTAAGTCGACTTCGTTCATCAGGCATGCGCCGAACGCGCCTTTTTGCACGCGCGGGCTGGGGCAGCCGCAGTTGAGATTCACTTCGTCATAGCCGTATTCTTCCACCGCTTGGGCGGCTTTGGCCAGCTCGGCAGGGTCACTGCCGCCCAGTTGCAGTGCAACGGGATTCTCGCCTTCGTTAAACATGAGAAAGCGGTTTTTGTCGCCATACACAATCGCGCCGGAGTTGATCATTTCACTGTAAAGCCAAGTATTTTGCGTGATTTGGCGTGCCATGTGGCGGTAGTGGCGGTCGGTCCAGTCGAGCATGGGTGCGACGGAAAGGCGGCGCGGCGGCAGTTTTTTTGAAGTCATGATGCGGTGTTTTAGATGGTTTTTCAGACGGCATTATAGCAGGGTGGCAAACCGGCTGTCTGAAAAAGGCCAATACGGGGCAAGGGGAATACGGGACATTTTGGTGTGGCGTATGAACCGTTTAGGTAAGGTGTCGTGCGTAGGAAAAAGCCGGTTCTTTCAAGCTTTATTATGCAAACGGTTTTTGTTTTTTGCCCAAGTGATTGTTTTAAGGTTTTTGAGTATCAGAAACCATTAAGGTTTTACCGTGTCTTTCGGCAATACTCGAAAATCCCAAAACGGTTCTTCAGGCCAAAAACGAGAAGTGTAAACAATGTCAGAATTTCTACGGATATGCTAATACTTACAATAATGTTTAGTTGGGTAAAAAT
This sequence comes from Neisseria weixii, assembly GCF_042658245.1. Taxonomy (NCBI): domain Bacteria; kingdom Pseudomonadati; phylum Pseudomonadota; class Betaproteobacteria; order Neisseriales; family Neisseriaceae; genus Neisseria; species Neisseria weixii. Next base: position 5,888 of record NZ_JBHSPY010000052.1, on the reverse strand, counting down.
TTTACTTAAATTATATGGTAATGCGGATTTTACAGAAGCAATTGTTTAGTAGTAATAATATGTTCATTTTTAAGGAATTGTTATGAAATCTTTAAAGACCTTGCTGATTTGGGGCCTGGTAGTGTTGGTGGGTTTGGCCTCCTTTACCACATTGGCCGTCAACCGCGGCGAACAGGTCAGTGCGGTGTGGATGGTAACGGCCGCAATTTCCGTTTACTGTATCGCCTACCGCTTTTACAGCCTGTATATCGCTGAAAAAGTGATGGAACTTGATCCCAACCGCCTGACACCGGCCGAGTGCCACAACGACGGTTTGGACTATGTGCCGACGCACCGGGGGCGTGTTGTTCGGCCACCATTTCACCGCAATTGCGGGCGCAGGACCTTTGGTCGGCCCCGTCCTTGCGGCTCAGATGGGTTATCTGCCCGGTACGCTGTGGATTATCTTCGGCGTGGTGTTCGCCGGAGCGGTGCAGGATATGATGGTCTTGTTCGTTTCCATGCGCCGCGACGGTAAATCTCTGGGCGATATTGTAAAACAGGAGCTGGGTACGACCGCCGGTATTGTCGCTTCTGTCGGTATCCTGATGATTATGGTCATCATCATGGCCGTACTTGCGCTGATTGTCGTGAAAGCACTGGTTCATAGCCCGTGGGGTACGTTTACGATTGCCGCTACCATACCGATTGCGCTGTTTATGGGGATTTACTCCCGCTATATCCGTCCTGGAAAATCGGTGAGATTTCCATTGTCGGCTTTATCCTGCTGATGCTGGCGATTGTGTTTGGTGAAGATGTGGCGCAAAGCTCATACGCGCATTTCTTTGATTTGGACGGTGTCCAACTGACTTGGGCGATTATGATTTAGGCTTTGTGGCGGCGGTATTGCCGGTTTGGCTGTTGCTGACACCGCGCGACTTACGTATGGGCAAGCCTGGAAAAACTGTTCCGCAGCGATGCTAAAATCAGCTTCCTGGCGCATGCGGCGAAATTCAAAGATGCGGCGGCGCGCGGCGAAATCCTTGCTCCGGCCAAAGACGTGGCGCAAATGCACCAAATCGCATTCAACGACTACGTCAATTCGGGTTTGACCGTATTGTTCCTGTCGGTTGTAGTATTCGTCGGCATCTATGGCCTGAAAACCGCCCTGAAAGCGCACAAAACCGGTTTCCCTACTGCCAAAGAAGTTCCTGCGGTTTACCGTAACGAGGTCGCAAATGAACAATAATACACTGTGGCGGCGCATCCGTCGCGCATTGGAAACGGCACGCCGAACCGCCAATCTGATGGCCGGTATGCCGGATTATGAAAACTACGTTGCTCGTCAACGCCGCCATAATCCCAATGCGCCCGTGATGACCAAGCTACAGTTTCAGGATTATTGCAGCAAACGCCGTTGCGGAAGCGGCGGACGTTGCTGCTGAATCGTATTGATCTGAAAAGGCCGTCTGAAAATGATTTTTCAGACGGCCTTTATCTGTTGCCGGTTAACAGGATTCCTTAATCTTCCGGCCGTGTTTTCGGCTGACACTTACGGTGTTTTGGCAAAAGGGGCTGTTTCGGACGGTAAAACAGCACCGATGCGCACAGCAGCGGTACGGTTATTTTGGCCGATTCCTCCACCGACTGCACAATAACTGCCGAACATGCGGAAATCGAAACATGAAACAGCTCGGCCAGTTTCGCGTTCAGCCTGCTGCCCAATTTGCCGGCCGGGACGGTACCAAGCTCCAAACGGTGTAATGATAAACCGCCGGCTACGGTCATGGGGGCGCAGGTGTTTTAGAAATGTTTTTCCCAAATATAGTCGTTTCAAACAAAAATAATACAGCGTTGCCGATTCCCTGATGTACCGGGTGTACACGGCGGTTGCTGTCGCCTTGTCTTATTTCTATTTTAAACGACTATAAAAAACCAGTAACCGCAACATAATACAAATCGCTGCCCCGAACAGTTATCGGATAAAGGGACGGCCTCGCTGCGGTAAAAATTGGTTTTTAGAAAACTCATGCCGGATAGCGATTTGTGCAAATCCATTTCACGCAAGCCGGACAATACCGCGGCAGCGGCGGATAGGCACGTCAGGGCGGTAAAATGGCCAAAGACAAACGACGATCGGCAGGAAGCATAGATACGGTCTGAAGATTTCAAACGTACCTTGCTGAACAGAAAACCGCAAATCTAAAGGCACAGCCACGGTAATGTACGAAGCCGCTGCCCAATAAAATCAGCAGCAAAGAGCCGGCTAAGAAACGACGGGATAAATCCACGATCATTTTAGAATATAGAAGTTTTATATTATAGGAAAAAAATGTGAACGTTTTATGAAGTGATTAGGAAAAGTAAAAGGCCGTCTGCAACTGTTTCGATTCACACAAAACTTTTTCAGACAGCCTTAACTGGTTTGACTGCCCGTGGATTACAGGCTGTAATACATTTCAAATTCCAGCGGATGCGGCGCCATACGTACGCGGCGGACATCTTCTTCTTTAAAGGCAATATAGCTTTCAATCCAGTCTTTGCTGAACACGCCGCCACGGGTCAGGAATTCGTGGTCTTCTTTCAGCGCAGCCAAAGCCTCATCTAAAGAGGCGCACACGGTTGGCACCAAGGCATCTTCCTCCGGCGGTAGGTCGTAGAGGTTTTTGGTTGCCGGATCGCCCGGATGAATTTTGTTTTGGATACCGTCCAAACCGGCCATCAGTAAGGCGGCGAAACACAAATAAGGGTTGGCCATCGGGTCAGGGAAACGCGCTTCGATGCGGCGGGCTTTTACGCTGTTTACCGATGGAATGCGGATGGAGGCCGAGCGGTTTTTCGCTGAATAAGCCAGTTTCACCGGTGCTTCAAAGTGCGGCACCAAACGTTTGTAAGAGTTGGTTGACGGGTTACAAATCGCGTTAAGTGCTTTGGCATGTTTGATGATGCCGCCGATGTAATAGAGCGCGGTTTCGCTCAAGCCTGCGTAGCCGTCACCGGCAAACAGGTTTTGGCCGTCTTTCCAAATAGATTGGTGCACATGCATGCCCGAGCCGTTGTCGCCCATAATCGGTTTCGGCATGAAAGTGGCTGTTTTGCCGAAGTTGTGCGCCACATTCCAAATCACGTATTTCATGTCTTGGGTTTGGTCGGCGCGGCGGACTAAGGTGCCGAATTTGGTGCCCAATTCCATTTGTGAGCCAGTACCTACTTCGCCGTGATGCACTTCGACTTCAATGCCGATTTCTTCCAGAATGTTCACCATGGCCGAACGCAAATCTTGGCCTTGGTCAACCGGTGCCACAGGAGAATAGCCGCCTTTTACCATCGGACGGTGGCCGGTGTTTTGGCCGTCAAGATGTGCGCCGCTTGACCACGCACCGCTTTCGGAAGTAATTTCGTAACGGGTTTTATGCATGGCGGCTTCAAATGCCACGCCGTCAAACACGAAAAATTCAGGCTCAGGGCCGAAGAAAGCAGTGTCGCCGATGCCGGAAGATTTCAAGTAGGCTTCGGCACGTTTGGCAATGGAACGCGGGTCGCGGTCGTAACCTTGGCCGTCGGCCGGGTCGATAACGTCGCAGATAATGACGACAGTAGTGTCATCGTAAAAAGGATCAATAAAAGCAGTTGATGCATCCGGACGCAACTGCATATCAGAAGCCTGAACGCCTTTCCAGCCGCCCATGGAAGAGCCGTCGAAGGCTTGGCCGTTTTCAAACCAGTCTTCAGGATCTTCCAGCACGATGCGCGATGGAATGGTAAAGTGGTGTTGTTTACCTTTGGTATCGGTAAGACGCAAATCAACGAAGCGTGCTTCGCTTTCTTCAATCAGTTTTACAACGTCTTTAATAGACATGTTCAAGCTCCTAAATAGGGAAATCAGTCAATCCAAATAAACATGCGACCGCGCCGGCGGCATTTGGTTGCCTGTTTATTTGGACAAACTGGGTTGGCAGGCAGTAACAGACGCAAGGGCTATTTTATCACGTTTAACAGCTTGTCAATAGCCGTTAAAAAATGGCGCGCGAAGGCTTGAGCCTGCCTGAAAAACAGCGGTAAATATTGCCATTGCGCTGTGTTTTAATCAATTCAAACCGATACGTGAAATATAATTTCAGACGGTCTTATTGTCAACAATTTACTGCTCAAACGGCACAATACATCAACTTGCGGTATTTAACACAACAGCCGCTTCAATCCTGATAAAATCCCGTTATAATAACGCTTTTGCCTGATGAGTGAAGGAAGCCAGCCATGAGCAGCAAACCGCGTTACGCCGTATTCGGCAATCCTGTGCAACACAGCAAATCACCGCAAATTCATCAAGAATTTGCCAAGCAGGAAAACGTTGCCATTGATTACGACCGCATTTACGCCGAAATCGGCGGATTTGCCGAAGCTGCGGCTGCATTTTTTGCCGAAGGCGGACAGGGCGCGAACGTGACTGTGCCGTTTAAATTGGATGCCTTCAATTTTGTTGACGAACATTCCGAGCGCGCTTTGGCTGCCGGTGCGGTAAACACCATTATTCTGTTGGGTAACGGTAAATTCCGCGGCGACAACAGCGACGGCGTGGGTATGGTTAACGACATTATTCAGGCGCGGGGTGTGCCGGTGGCGGGCAAACGCATCTTGCTGATTGGTGCAGGCGGCGCGGTGCGCGGCGTGATTCCCGTATTGCAAGGCCATCAATCGGCTGAAATCGTCATCACCAACCGCACCCATGCCAAAGCCGAAGAAGTGGCCGGGCGTTTCGGTATTCGCGCTATTGCCATGAACGAATTGCCGGAAAATCATTTCGACATCATCATCAACGGCACATCCGGCGGCTTAAACGGCGAATTGCCCGAGATCGCACCGGCCGTGTTCGGCGCGTGTGCTTTGGCTTACGACATGGTTTACGGCAAAGATTCCGAGCCGTTTTTAAAATTTGCCGCTGAGTCGGGCGCACGACAAACTGCCGACGGTTTGGGTATGCTGGTCGGGCAGGCTGCATTTTCCTACCAGTTGTGGCGCGGTTTCGAGCCGGACATCAAACCTGTGTTTGAATACATGAAAGACTTGTGATGTTGCGCATTCTCAAATGGCTGATTGCACTGCCGGTGGCGGGGTTTATTCTGTTTAACGCCTATGTATACGGCAACATCATCACTTACCGTGCCGTTGCGCCGCACCAAACCGCGTTCATGAGCATGCGCATGAGCCAGTTTCAGCAAGAAGGGCGCAGCGAAACATTGGATTACCGCTGGGTGCCGTATGAACGCATTTCCACCAACCTGAAAAAAGCCTTGATTGCTTCGGAGGATGCCAAATTCGCCGATCACGACGGCTTCGACTGGAGCGGCATTCAAAACGCCATCAAGCGCAACCAAAAAAGTGGCGAAGTGAAGGCCGGCGGCTCGACCATCAGTCAGCAATTGGCGAAAAATCTGTTTCTCAACGACAGCCGCAGCTACATCCGCAAAGCCGAAGAAGCCGCCATTACCGCGATGATGGAAGCCGTGACCGACAAAGACCGCATTTTCGAGCTGTATCTCAACACCATCGAATGGCATTACGGCGTGTTCGGTGCCGAAGCCGCGTCGCAGTATTTCTATAAAAAGCCGGCCGCCGAGCTGACCAAACAGCAAGCCGCCAAGCTTGCTGCCCGCGTGCCCGCACCTTTGTTTTATGCCGAAAACCCGAAAAGCAAACGCCTGTGCGGCAAAACCAACGTTATCTTGCGGCGCATGGGTTCGGCAGAATTACCGGCCAGTGACACAGAATAATGCCAAATCACGTATTAATGAAAGGGGCTGTACTAGATAACTAGGGAAATCTAATTTCAGGTTAGAATAACCCCTATGAGAAGAAGCCGTTTAAGCCAGTACAAGCAAAACAAACTGATTGAACTGTTTATTGCGGGT
>NZ_JBHSPY010000051.1:0-7792 GCF_042658245.1 Neisseria weixii | reverse complement strand
TGAATGGCGTTTTAACCACAGTGAGATAAAGTCTCTTGTTCTATTTTAAAACAATTAGTAAAGCAGAATTTATTCTAGTTGTCTAGTACAGCCCCTTTAATTTAATAGGGTTTATTGCTTATCTGCTTCAGGCTCGGGAATTTCGAAAACTTGACGCAAATAGGCTAAAAAGGTGTCGTTGGTGGTCATGGTTTTACCCGGTGAGTCGGAAAGCTTGGCGACGGATTGACCGTTGCACTCGACCAGCTTCAGCACGATATTGAGCGGTGTGTGGCCCATGTCGTTGGTAAGGTTGGTACCGATGCCGAAGCTGGTTTTAAAACGGTCTTTGAAATATTGGTGCAATGCCCAAGATTTTTCGATGTCGAGGCCGTCTGAAAAAGTCAGCATTTTGGTGTGGCTGTCAATTTTGAGCTTTTTATAGTGGGCATAGGCTTTGTCGCCCCACACATACGGGTCACCGCTGTCGTGGCGCAAACCGTCGAACAGTTTGGCAAAGTAAAGGTCGAAATCACGCAGGAAGGCATCCATACCGACCACATCGGTGAGCGCAATGCCTAAGTCGCCGCGGTATTCGTGTACCCATGCTTCAAGAGCGGCTTTTTGGGAATTGCGCAGGCGCACGTCTAAGGCTTGGAAGGCTTGCAGGAATTCGTGCGCCATGGTACCGATGGGCGTGATATTGAGTTTTTTTGCCAAGTAAACGTTGCTGGTGCCGCGCACAATGTGCGGTGCAGCATCGTTTAAGGTACGGACTACGTGTTCCTGCCAGGCCAGATTGTAGCGGCGGCGGGTGCCGAAATCAGAAATCAAAAACGGCGGATCGGAAGGGTCTTGCTGGGCGGCAATTTGTTTTAAAGCCTCGACTTTGGTTTGCAAGCGGCGCTCGCCTTCGGCCAGCACTTCCGGCGTTTCCAAGCGGCGGAAGAAGAGTTCGTTTACAATCGCCAAGATGAAAATTTCGAAGAACATCGCCTGAATCATCGGGCCTTCGATGCGGATGTGCAAGCGGCCTTGTTCGTCGGCATCCACTTTGACGAAGCGGCGCTTGAGTTGGAAAAGTTCGAGATAATCGACAAAGTCGCTTTTGATAAAACGCAGGCGGCGCAGGTAATCCAATTCGTCGTCGGTAAAGCGCAGTTGGCAGAGCGCATCCAATTCGCGCTCGAATTCTTCCTGAATATCGGCCAGCGGATAAACCATTTCTTTGTTGCGGCAACGGAATTCATACAGGCTGTGGGTTTGCGGGAATTGGTGCAAAATCACCTGCAGCATGGTGAATTTGTATAAATCGGTGTCGAGTAGCGATTTGATGATGGGGTCGTGTGAGGTCATAAAAATGTTCTCATTAACGGGGAGAAAAAGTATTAAAACACGTTTGGCCGCAAAGATGACGGAAAGTTTACAAATTTTTATGGGTTTGGGGCAATAAGGCCGTCTGAAAGCGATTCGAGCAACTCGATTTCCTCGGTTTCGGCCTGTTTCAAATGGATTTCGATTTCGTCAAAACTGCTTTCCTGCACAATGCGCACCAAGCCTTCTTTGGCCAATTCCAGCAGTGCGATGAAATTCACCACCACATAAGCCGCACCTTGTTCGGGCTTGAATAAAGTAGAAAAACGGCTGAAACCGTGTTCGTTCAGACGGCGTAAAATCGAGGTCATCTGCGCACGCACGGAAATGGCTTCGCGCACCACTTCATGACTGCGCGTGTGTTTGGCGCGCGATAAAATGCCGAGCCAGGCCTGCGTTAAATCGGCCACGGCCACATTGGGCAGCTTGACTTCGGCGGCAATTTCCAAAGGCAGATACACCCATGCGAAATCGCGGCCGGCACGGGGCAGGGCATCCAAGCCTTGGGCGGCCAGCTTCATTTGTTCGTAAGCCAGCAGGCGGCGCACCAATTCAGCGCGCGGATCGGCTTCTTCGTCTTCGATTTCTTCGGGGCGCGGCAGCAGCAGGCGGGATTTGATTTCAATCAGCATGGCTGCCATCAGTAAATATTCCGCTGCCAAATCAAATTGATAAGCTTCCATTTGCGCGATGTAGTGCAGATATTGCTCGGTGATTTTCACCATCGGAATATCGAGTACATCAATATTCTGCTTGCGGATTAAATACAGCAGCAAATCCAGCGGCCCTTGAAAGCTCGACAACACCACTTCCAGCGCATCAGGCGGGATAAACAAATCCTGCGGGATATCGGTAACGGGTTGGCCGAACACATATGCCACCGCGCTTTCAGACGGCCTCATCATCTCGGCAGTGTTCATTTGCCACCTGCAATATGGTCAATCGCCGCCTGCGCACAATACAGGCCGAAGCTGGCGGTGACCAGCATGCTCGCGCCATAACCGGCGCACGACAAGCCTTGCAGTGCGGCATCCGCGGCGCAGGCTTCGCCCGATTGCGGCGGGGTAATGTTTTCGGTGGAATACACGCACGGTACGCGCATTTTGTCGGCGGTGTTGCGGCTGAAGCCGTGGCGTTTGCGCAAGGTGTAGCGCAGATTGGCCAGCAAAGGGTCGTGGGTAACTTTGCTTAAATCGGCTGTCTGAATCAAGGCGGGATTTTTTTGTCCGCCCGCGCCGCCGCTTAAGATAAAGGGCTGCTTGTGTTGCACAAAATATGCCGCCATTGCTGCTTTCACGCGCACTTGGTCGATGGCGTCAATCACAAAATCAAAGCCGTCTGAAAACAAATCGGGCAAATTTTCTTCGGTGGCAAAATCTTCGATTTCAACCACTTGGCAAGCCGGATTGATTTGCAAAATGCGCTCGTGCAAAGCACTGGCTTTGGCCTTGCCGAAATCGCCGGTCAGGGCATGAAGCTGGCGGTTGACATTGGATTCGGCGACATTGTCCAAATCAATCAAAGTTAAACGACCGATGCCGCTGCGTGCCAATGCTTCTACCGCCCACGAGCCGACACCGCCGACCCCGACCACGCATACATGCGCCTGATGAAAGCGTTGCAATGCTGAATCGCCATACAATCGGGCAATGCCGCCGAAACGGCGTGACGACAGGGAATTAATCTCGGACATGGTCAACCTTGTGATAAATCAAAAAATAAATGAAAAGGCGGCCGCGCGAAGTAAAAATTAATCGCAAAAAGCCAAAGGCGTATTATACTTGAACCGTCAAGGCTGTTGTGTAAAGCCGAGAGAACAGTCTATAATCCCATCACTTGAAAAATATCGTGCCGCAAAAAGGCCTTGGAAGGAGATGACAATGTATAAGCATTTAGTGGTTGCCGTTGATGGTAGTGAAACTTCTTTAAACGCGTTGAAACATGCTGCTGATTTGGCCAGTGTCAACGAAGCCCGCCTGACTTTGGTACACGTGGCCAATCCGGCCGAATACATGGCTCTGGCACCTGAATTTTTACAACACGAAAGCTATGAAGCCGCTGCTGTGGCGCAGGGTAACGAAGTGTTGGAATTTGCCGAAAAATCAGCACGTGAATACGGTGTGGCCAACATTGTGAAACATTTGCTGGTTGCCAACAAAGGCGCGCGTGAAATGGCGCAAGAGTTGGTGGATTACGCTGATGCCAACGGTGCCGATTTGCTGGTGTTGGGCACGCACGGCCGCACCGGTCTCATGCATTTGCTGATGGGCAGCTTTGCTGAAACTGTGATGCGCCAAAGCCACTTGCCATTGTTGGTGATTCGCAGCAAAGCCGAAGAAGAATAACGCTTCTTGTAAGCTAAATTAACCCCACGCCGTCTGAATATTTCAGACGGCTTTTTTGTTATGATTTAGCCACCGTGTATATTCATATATCATTATTTTCAAAATGGCGCCAAATAATTTTTCAAAATACCGAAAAAATCCTTATCCTGACATCAATTGGTTTTATAATCGCGTTTTGAGTTTAGCGTAATCATCCTATTTGAAGGGAAGCAAAAATGGCTGCACCGACCATCAGCGAGGTCTGCAATATCCGTTATTGGGGCATTAATTATTATGATGCCGATGAAAAGGGCGAGGTGATTGTGCGTCCGAATCCGGCCGAGCCGGAGAAAACCGTGTCGCTGCAAAAGCTGGCCGAGTCGGTACAGAAAAAGCAGGGCGCGCGGCTGCCGATTTTGTTTTGCTTTCCGCAAATTCTGCAACACCGCCTGCACTCGATTAATCAGGCGTTTCAGACGGCCAGAACCGGTTTTGGTTATGAAGGTGATTATTGCTTGGTGTATCCGATTAAGGTCAACCAGCACCGCCGTGTGATTGAAACGCTGATCCACAGCCGGCAGCCGCATGGTTTGGAAGCAGGCTCGAAAGCGGAGCTGATGGCCGTGTTGGCGCATGCGGGCACCACGCAGACGTTGATTGTCTGCAACGGCTATAAAGACCGCGAATACATCCGCTTTGCTTTGATGGGCGAGAAGCTCGGCCATCAGGTTTATTTGGTGATTGAGAAAATTTCCGAAATCGAAATGGTGCTGGAAGAAGCAGAAAAACTGGGCGTGAAGCCACGCTTGGGCGTGCGTGCGCGTTTGGCTTCGCAAGGTTCGGGAAAATGGCAGGCGTCGGGCGGCGACAAATCGAAATTCGGCTTATCGGCTTCGCAAGTGCTGCATTTGGTGGAGGTGTTGAAGCAGAGCAACCGCTTGGATTGTCTGCAATTGCTGCATTTCCATCTCGGTTCGCAATTGGGCAATATCCGCGATGTGGCCACCGGTGTGCGCGAGTCGGCGCGGTTTTATGTCGAATTGCACAGGCTCGGTGTGAATATCCAATGTTTCGATGTGGGCGGCGGCTTGGGCGTGGACTACGAAGGCAACCGCACGCAATCGGACTGCTCGGTCAATTACAGCCTGACCGAATACGCCGAAACGGTGGTATGGGGTATAGGCCAGTCCTGTCGCGAGCACAATCTGCCGCACCCGACCATCATCACCGAAAGCGGGCGCGGCATTACTGCGCATCACGCCGTGTTGGTGGCGAACGTGATTGGTGCGGAACGCTATACGCCGCAAGAATTGAGTGCGCCGTCTGAAGACGATCCGCGCGTGTTGCACAGCATGTGGGAAACGTGGACGGATATTTTCGATTCGCGTGAAAAGCGTTCGCTCAGAAGCTGGATACACGAAAGCCAGTTTGATTTGTCGGATGTGCACAATCAATACAACGTGGGCCTGCTGAGCCTTGAGCAACGTGCTTGGGCAGAGCAGCTTTATTTGAATATCTGCCACGAGGTCGGCGAATTGTTCAACGAAAAACACCGCTCGCACCGCACCATCATCGACGAATTGCAAGAGCGTTTTGCCGATAAACTGTATGTGAATTTTTCGCTGTTCCAATCGTTGCCCGATGTGTGGGGCATTGACCAATTGTTCCCCGTTTGCCCGATTACCGGTCTGAATGAGAAAGTCGCCCGCCGCGCTGTGTTGCTGGATATTACCTGCGATTCAGACGGCACCATCGACCACTACATCGACGGCGACGGTATTGCCACCACCATGCCGATGCCTGATTATCCGGCAGACAATCCGCCGCTGTTGGGCTTTTTCATGGTCGGCGCGTATCAGGAAATTTTGGGCAATATGCATAATTTGTTCGGCGATACAACCACCATCGACGTGATGGTACAAGGTCAAGACCAATTTGACGTGGCCGATTACGACGAAGGCAACACTGTCGCCGATATGCTCGAATATGTGTACCAAGACCCGAAAGAGCTGATGCGCCGCTACCGCGAACAAATCGAACATTCCGATTTGCCGGCTTCGCAAGCGATGGCGTTTTTGAAAGAGCTGGAAATCGGGCTGAATGGTTATACTTATTTGGAAGAAGAATAATGTTCAGACGGCCTCATGGATGAAAAGGTCTCGAGGCCGTCTGAAAACAGTTACATATAATTAAAGGAAAAAAATGAACCCTTACACCACCCTTGCCGGACAAACCGACAATTCACTGGTTTCCAACAATTTCGGCTTCCTGCGTCTGCCGCTTGATTTCAACCCTTACGAAGGCGATGCCGAGTGGGTGATTACCGGCATTCCTTACGACATCGCCGTATCCGGCCGCTCCGGTGCACGCTTCGGCCCCGAATCCATCCGTCGGGCTTCGATGAACCTGACGTGGGAACACAAGCGTTTTCCGTGGACATTCGACGTGCGCGAACGCTTAAACATTGTCGATTGCGGCGACTTGGTTTATTCCTTTGGCGACAGCCGCGATTTTGTCGAAAAACTCGAAGCCCACGCGACACAATTGCTGCAAGCCGGTAAAAAATGCTTGAGTTTGGGTGGCGACCATTTTGTGACCCTGCCCTTATTGCGTGCCCACGCCAAACATTTCAGCAAGCTTGCCTTGGTGCATTTCGATGCCCATACCGACACTTACGCCAACGGCAGCGAATTCGATCACGGCACCATGTTTTATACCGCGCCGAAAGAAGGCTTAATCGACCCGTCGCGCTCGGTGCAAATCGGCATCCGCACCGAATACAACAAATCATTGCCGTTTACCGTTTTGAGCGCACCGCAAGTCAATGACGACAGCGTCGAAACCACCGTGGCCAAAATCAAAGAAACCGTCGGTGATATGCCGGTATACCTGACTTTCGACATCGACTGCATCGACCCCGCCTTTGCACCCGGCACCGGCACGCCTGTGTGCGGCGGCCTGACCACCGACCGCGCCCTGAAAATCCTGCGCGGCCTGACTGATTTAAACATCGTCGGTATGGATGTGGTCGAAGTTGCCCCGTCTTACGACCAAGCCGACATCACCGCCTTGGCCGGCGCAACCATTGCGCTGGAAATGTTGTATTTGCAAGGGGCAAAAAAAGCTGGTTGATGTAATTTAAATTGTTGGATAATCAGTGTTTGGCTAAATCAATATGCCGTCTGAAACTATTAGGATTGATACAGCATATGCTTTGGTCAACTACTCGAAAAGTTGCGAATAATACTTTCGTGTGAATCTGAAAATAACTTGCCTCTCCAGCATAGTTGAAAGTCTGGTATCACTAAAAAGCAGCTTTTAAAATAGTGGAATCCATTACCATGAATAGGATATTTTATGAAAAATAAACTGAGTTTTGTTGTTTTGAGCCTGTTGCTCGTTGCGTGTCAAAAAACGGATATTCAACAGGAAAACGTGAATTTGCAGGAGAAAACAGCGCCGGTATCTGTCGTTGGGCATTCTTCTTCATATCCAACATCTGCTCAAAAAAGATTAAAAGAGCAACTGACGGTTAACCGTGATGCTAACTGTGGCTGCTGCCATCAATGGATAGAACATGCCAAAGCGGATAGCTGGGTGATAAAGGATGTGGTGCTTTCAAGTAATGCCAAAGTGGCTGAAATCAAAGATCAGTATGCGATTGCACCGGAAATGCGCTCATGCCATACCACAGTCAGCAGCTCCGGTTATGTATTTGAAGGGCATGTCCCCATGAAGGCAATGATTACCTTTTTAGAAAATCCCCCTGAAAATGCGATTGGTCTTGCTGTACCGGGCATGCCCGTAGGCAGTGTGGGTATGGAGGATGGGGGACATTTTATGCCTTATGAAGTTATGCAGCTGAATCATGATGGCACTTATCAGGTTTTTGCTAAAATCGACCAGCCATCCGATCAGTATTAATTATTCCAATAGCCATGATTATATTGGCGATGGTACCAAACAAAGGCCGTCTGAAAGACTAGACTTTCAGACGGCCTGAGACCTTTGCAAAAACCCCAAAACTCCCCTAAATTCCCCCTAAAGAATTCAGAGGAGTTTTTTTATGAGCAGCTTCTTCCACCAACAAGCCCGAATCATGACGGGCAAACATA
>NZ_JBHSPY010000050.1:0-8442 GCF_042658245.1 Neisseria weixii | reverse complement strand
TGGGTTGCCGGCCGGTAATGAGCTGAACTTTGAGTAAGCGAAAGCAGTTAAGGTTCTTGCCAACCATGGTTTCGGCAGTTTGAAGAAGCTGCCCATGTAGAAAATCCTCTAAATCCGGCTTAAAGGGAATTTAGAGGATTTTAGGGTGTTTGGGAAGTATTGGAATTACTTGGTAATTATGGTTGCTTTGTGTGAGGTTTAACAAGGGTTTTGCAAAGGTCTCAAAGTGTATTTCTAGAGGTTGGGTAAGCTTAGGCAATTCTGCTGATATTTTGCCATTGTTCATAATAACAGAATGCTTTATTTTATAATTTAATATCATGCGCCATTTTTAATCCGATAAATAGAATATTGTGTTACTTGGATTAACTATATACTTAGCAAAAGCCAATCAATGTTATTGATTTTTGCTAAATTACACGATTTATATTGTAATTTTTATAAGATTATATTTTTGAAATTAAATAGAAAATTATTTTTATCGCAAAAAGTGATACATAAATGCAACGATTTAAGCAGTATAAATTCCCATCCAAAATCCGGTTTGTAACGGTGCTGTAATAAAGACATCGGTGTCATTAAAGCAGACATCGGTGTCATTTTCAAAAATAAATATTTAATTGCAAAATTTAACTTAAATCGTTATTTTAAGATTATTTATTTACAAAAAAATTGATAATTCTAACAATTAAAGCGGTATGATTCGTTCTGTCGGCAAGCTGTACTGCTTTGTCGAAGTACGAAATGTTGTTAAACAACACATTTAAATCAAATTAAGGAAATAAATTACATGAAACACTTGATGACTTTAGCTGCTGCGTCTTTAATCGGCATGGCCGGTGTGACTGCTTCTGCTGCCATCGTTGCCCGCAATTTGGCGAGTGCTGCTAAAAAATAATGATATTTTAAACATTCATACGAACGAAAATGTACCCGCTTCACCGTAATAAACCCCACAAACAACACTCAACAAGAAAAGAAGATTCCCTGCCGTCACTCAAACATGCGACAGGATGACACTAGGAAAGGAAACAAACATGAAAGAATTGATCAAATTGGCCGCCGCTTCATTAATCGGTATGTCAGGTTTGACTGTGAGCGCGACCAACGTGGCGCAAAACATGGCTGACGCCGCAAACAAATAAACAAAAGAATACGCAAATACAAGCGTTTTGGTGATAGAAAAGGCCGTCTGAATGTTCAGGCGGCCTTTTTATATGGTCGTTTAAAATAAATTAAAATAAAAAATGATACAACGTTGCCGGCTACCTTATGTACTGGGTGTACACGGCGGTCGATGTCGATTTGTCTTATTTCTATTTTAAACGACTGTTATTTAAGCGTGTAATAAGCGTTTGAGTTTTTTCAGTTCTGCCCATGCCTGCGCTTTTAAGTGGGTCTGGCGCAATAGCCGTGCAGGATGGGGAATCACAAAATAAGGCCGCTTGCCACACACGGCTTGCATGCGTGTGCGCTGGTTTTCGTGTTCAAAAATCTGCCCCAGAAACAACACAGCCTTAGCTTGCGATTGCGCCAGTTCTTTCGCCAATTCGTCGACGGCGGCCTCGATTTGGGCCTCGCTCGGATTGGCATTGCTGATGGGGGCGGATTTGACCCAGCAGGTTTTGTGTGCTTGTTGCGGCTGTAAGTCAATCGCTGCCAGCATATTGTCGAGCAACACGCCTACACTGCCACTAAACAGCTGGTTGGCTGTGCTGTCTTCCGTAGAAGGGCAAATGCTGACAACCATGATTTCAGATGGTTTGACATCAATCTGCAAGGGGGGCAAGCCGTCTGCATCCGGGATTTGGTTTTCTTGAGCCGCAGGGTTTTCTACATGGGTGCGCAGTTGCGCGGATGTGGCAGCAGATGGCACTATCGGCGCATTTTTCTTTTCGTTTACCAACGCCGCCGCAGCCAAGCGGGCATGATGGGCGGCAGGCGAGAGCGAGCGTACGGCTTCTGCAATCGGTTGCGCAGCCGCTTGTGGTCGGGTATTAGGCGCAGAAGGCAGGTTGCCGCCGATTGTTTCAGACGGCCTGACTGCCGCTTGCTGATTGAGCCACATCGGCCCCAATCCCAGTGCTTCGTGCAAATGTAAATAACGGCTGCTTAACATAGGAATCGTTTCAAAATATGCTGTCGTTTCAGACGGCCTTGTCCATCAGCACCGCATCTTCGCGGCGGTCATCGTGCAGGGAATAATAATCTCGGCGGCGGCCGCATTCGGCAAAACCGTATTTGCGGTAAAGCATTTGCGCCGCTTCATTGCTTTCACGCACTTCCAAAAACAAACGCGTGATGTGTTGCGTTGAGGCCGTCTGAAACCATTGCGCCAATAAGGCGGCGGCAATGCCTTGGCGGCGGAAGTCGGGCGCGGTGGCAACCAGATGCAATTCGGATTCGTCGCACACACTTTGCCACGCGATAAAGCCGCTGAGACAGCCGTTGGTTTCACTCACTAAAACCGTTTCCGTGCGGCTTTCGATGGCTGATTCAAATTGTTTGACCGACCATGGCGACGGGTTGCTCACCGCATCAATTTTTGCCAAAGTAGCACAATCTGCTGAAGTTGCCGGGCGAATCATGCTTGGCCTTTTCGTTCGGCTTGCTCTTTTGCGGTCAGGGCAATTTTATTGCGTACATACAGCAATTCCGCCTCTGCCGCATCAGTGGCCGGATAGCGGCCGGTAGCGGCTAAGTTCAGATAATCGGCGGCGGTCGGCATATCGGTTTCGCCGTCGAACGGCGGTTTGTCGGCTAATGCAAACGCATTACCGATACCGTCTGAGCACGTCATGCCGTCGGGCGCAGTGATTTCTGCGGCTTTGCCGACTTGGTAGTCGCTCAAGCGGCGGTGGTTGACGGTGTCGAACCAAGCGTAAAACACTTCACCCATGCGCGCATCGGTGGCCGCCAGCACGCAAGCTTGGTTGGGGCGCTGGTAGGCCACGGCATCCAAACACGGTATTCCGATTAAGGGCGTGGTAAATGGAGCCGCCAAACCTTGCGCCACGCCGGTGCCGATACGCAAGCCGGTGAACGCGCCCGGTCCTTGTGCATACACAATGGCTCCCAAATCGGCTGCGCCTATGCCAGCTTTAGCAAACAATGCGCCGATCTGCGGCAAAATCAACTCGGATTGCTTGGTGCCGACCGCTTTATGATACACATGGGCTTGATCGCGGTGGCGCAGGGCGAGCGAAAGATAGGAAGTGCTGGTGTCGATGGCCAATATGGGGCGGTTAAAATCGGCTTGCATGGTGGGTGCTTTAGAGTTTTTTCAGACGGCATTATAGCATTGCTTGACTTATAATATGGCTTTTGAACATGCTTGAGGCTGTCTGAAATATTCGGCTTGAAAGTGGTTTGGTCAATCATCAGATGGAACGGTTCGCGTTATGTATGTAGGACGTTTTTCCCCCAGTCCGACGGGTTTGTTGCACATCGGATCACTGCTGACTGCGTTGGCTTCGTATGCTGATGCCCGCGCGCACAACGGCAAGTGGCTGGTTCGCATGGAAGATTTGGATCCGCCGCGCGAGATGGCCGGTGCCGCCGACCATATTTTGCACACGCTGGAAGCCTTTGGTTTTGAATGGGACGGCGAAGTCGCCTACCAAAGCCGCCGCCATCATTTATACGAAGATGCCTTAGGCCGTCTGAAAGACAAGGGCTTGGTGTATCCGTGTTATTGCAGCCGCAAGGATTGGCAGGCCGCTGCAAGTATGGGGGCGGATGGTTTTGTGTACAACGGCCGCTGCCGTGTGGCTGACCATAGGCCGTCTGAAAACGGCAAACCGCCGGCGTGGCGTATTCGTGTGCCGGACAGAATCATCGGCTTTGACGATATGCTTGTCGGGCATTATGCGCAGAATCTGGCGAGTGACATCGGCGATTTTGTGCTGCTGCGTGCAGATGGTTTTTGGGCGTATCAATTGGCGGTGGTGGTTGACGATGCCGAGCAGGGCATCACCCATATTGTGCGTGGGCAGGATTTGCTGGTTTCCACGCCGAGACAAATTTTTTTACAATATTCTCTTGGGTTTAGTCGGCCGGGCTATGCGCATCTGCCGCTTTTGGTGAACCAATCGGGGCAGAAATGGTCTAAGCAAACGCTAGCGCCTGCGCTGGATGGCTCACAAGCCGAACTATTATTACGGCAGGTTTCGGCTTATCTGAATCTGCCACCTGCGCCACAAATCGACCGTCCGCGCGATTTGCTCGATTGGGCGGTGTTGCATTGGCAAATCAGCCGAGTGCCGAAGCAAGCAATATGCACCGAATGAGTTGGCATATATGCGACAATTCCGACTTTTGGTTACTTCGTTTTTATTAAAGTTTGTAAGTAATTTGAAGAATATATGTTTTTAAAACTGAAATCCTTTAATATTGCGGGTTAATCCAAACTGGGTTTGAATGGTTGGGACTTACGCCGGGCTATTCAATCATGGATCGTAGTAATCAAAAAAGTATATTTTTTCATTACTACTCAGACTCAGATTCTTTCGGGCTTGATTGCCAGACCGTCTGTAATATTGTTAACCATTAAAATAAAAAGAATGCCAGAATATGCCAAGTGCTATTATTGTAGAAGATGAAGTGCTAGCCGCTGAGCGCTTACGGGTTTTGTTAGAAGAATGCAATGTTGTGCTGCTGAAAATATTTCATCATGCGCAGCCTGCATTGGATTGGTTGAGCGTACATGAAGCGGACATTGTATTCGCCGATATCGGTTTGCCGGAAATCACCGGTTTGGAATTGGTCGAACGCATCAAACGCGTGGCCAAACGTCAGCCGGAAGTGATTTTCACCACAGCTTATGAAGAGCATGCTTTGCGCGCCTTTGAGTTGGCTGCGGTGGATTATCTGCTCAAACCGATTAAAATGTCGCGCTTACAAACTGCTTTAGAGCGGGTGAGCGAAAAATATCAGGAAAAAGCAGACGATTTCACCCATTTCAAAGTATTCAACCGCAACCGTATGGTGGAAATCCCATGGCAGCAAGTACGCTATTTGTTGGCCGAACACAAAACCGTATTTTTGTTTACCGGAGACGGCCAAAGCTACGAGCTACCGAAAACTTTGGTGTATTGGGAAGAATTGCTGGGGGAAAAAGTCATCCGTATTCACCGAAACGCCTTGGTGTTCCGCCATACCTTGGATTGTCTGATTCGTTTGGATGATGAAGAAGATGAAAACAATGCCACATGGGGCGCCCGCGTGCTCGACGTTGAAAAACCGCTTGCCGTCAGCCGCCGTCAACTGGCCGCTATTCGAAAAATTTTGAAAAACGGCGCGTAAACGATTTATCATAAAACCCTGCTTTATTAAGCAGGGTTTTTTTATTTCAGACGGCTAGAACCCTTCTGAAAATAGGCAACGGGATGAAAGGATAAAATATGGCTTTGGAAGTATATTTGGTGCGTCACGGCAAAACCGTTTTCAATAAAGTCGGCCGTTTGCAAGGTTGGAGTGATTCTCCCTTACTGGCGGAAGGCAAAGAAGCCGCTCGCGCATTAGGGCGAGCATTACAAGGTAAGGTCGACTTTGATGCTGCATTTTGCAGCATCAGCCCCCGCGCGGCAGATACCGCAAAAATCATTTTAGAAGCCAAAGGCCAAGCGGATTTGCCTTTGAGTGTGATTGAGGAAGTACGTGAATATTGTTTTGGTGGTTTTGAAGGTGACTTGGTGCAAAACGTGCATGGCCTGATTGCACAGCATCGAGGCTTCTCATCAATAGAAACATGGTTCGAAGCCTACCGAACCGGCACGCATCACATGCTGGCCGAAACTGTTAGCGAATTAGACCCCTTAGGCTTGGCCGAAAATGAAGCCCAATTTATGGGCCGCTTAAAACAAGGCGTGGATATTTTGTGTCAAAAGTCACCTGTTCATGGCAAAGTCTTGCTTGTATCGCACGGTATGGCAATTACCGGAATATTAAAACTCATTGATTCACAGTCAACTTTATATAAAAGTGTCGAAAATGCAACAGTTTCACGACTTTGGTTTGAGAGTGGCAGATGGAAAATTGAATCGATTGGAGAGAACTTATCTATATAAAATAAATGTTCATATTGAATAAATGTATTAATTTAATAAATTTATCTAAAAATATAGTATGATTTATTTGATTTGAATAGTAATATTTAGTTTAATATTAATACAATACATCAATATTTGTTATATTTCGGGCAAGTAAAGAAAATTTTTTTGTTAAGGGGGTGACGATGGCACCTAGGGGATAATTGCGTAAATAATTAATAATTTTTAAATCAATATAGTTATTGATTTAAAAATAAAATAAAGATGACTGAAGGAGACTATCTATAATAAGTAATGAATGAAAATTAAGTTTGAAGGCATGTTGTGCTAAATTAATTTAATTTTTATAGTTAATATACCCTCATATATCTTTGAAATTGGGATTTTCAGTATCTATTTTAGATAAAAAAACCTGAATTTGTCAATGGCATATTCTAAATAAATATATTTAGGTGTATTTTTTCAGTGTTTTTATCAGGGAGATAATTATGAAACACACTACTAAAATGAAGCATTTGGTGTCACTTTTGTTTGCAGCAGGTGTATTCTCAACGAATGCCTCTGCAGCAGGTGTATTCTCAACGAATGCCTCTGCAGCAGATGCGGCTAACTATATCAATATCCAGCCTCGTTCTGTAACAAATAATTCGGCCTCGGTTTCTGGTGATTATTCGGTAGCAATCGGAGTGAATACGGTTTCTGAAGGATTGAGTGCCTTAGCCATTGGTTCAAGCGCAAATGCTAAAGGCGGATCATCTATTGCTATTGGTGCTAATGCTGTGTCAACAGATACTTCATCTACGGCATTTGGTGAGCAAGCTAAAGCAAACGGTTACCATGCTATCTCATTGGGTGCCAAGTCGAGCGCAAGTGCTATTGGTGCGACGGCAGTGGGTACTGGAGCGTTGTCTACCGGCGGTTCAGCGACAGCCGTTGGTGTTAATGCTAACGCAAGTGCTACTGGTGCGACAGCTTTAGGTTTAGGGTCGGCAGCCACCAACGGAAATGCGATTGCTTTGGGTACTAAGGCAAATGCAAGTGCAGGTGCAGCTGTAGCGGTTGGTCCAAATGCAAAGGCTAGCGGTATTTCTTCTGTTGCTACAGGCGCGAATGCCGATGCTGCTGGTTTGGGCAGTGTGGCTTCTGGTATGAGTTCAAATGCTGCAGGCGGTGCTTCGGTTGCCTTAGGCCGTGGCGCTTCTGCTACAGAAGATTTATCAGTAGCTTTGGGTGCGCTTTCTACTACTGAGGCTGCAGTTGGCACAACTGAGGCTACTGTTAATGGTGTGACCTACAGCGGTTTTGCAGGTACTTCCCCAGTTGCTACCGTAAGCGTAGGCTCGGAAGGTTCTGAGCGCACGATCACTAACGTTGCCGCAGGCCGTATTACGGCAGACAGTACTGATGCGATTAATGGTAGCCAGTTGTACCAAGTTGCTAGCCGTTCTAATGGAAATGCTTTGGCTATCAATAACCTTAATAACCGTATGGACGATATGGAAGATGATTTGCGTGCCGGTATCGCAGGTGCAACTGCGCTGGCATTCCTTCAACGTCCTAACGAAGCCGGTAAAAGCTTGGTTTCTGCGGCGGTGGGCGGCTTCCGTGACCAACAAGCCTTGGCCATCGGTTACGCGCGTAATTCTGATAACAACAAATGGTCTATCAAAGCCGGTGTCGGCGTGAACACCCGGAAAGATGTGAACTGGGGCGGCAGCGTAGGCTATCAATGGTAAAACCTGAGACCGTCGCTTCAGACGGCTTGTTAACAGAACACATAAAGGAAAAATCATGAAATTATCAGTAATTGCATTACCTGTAATCGCCGCTTTGGCTTTGGCTGCCTGCGGTAACTTGAGCAATGTGACTAAAGAAGGCACCACCGATAATCCGGTATGGCCTGATCCTGCCAAGACCACTTTCCGTCATAATGGTACTCAAGACGGCTCTTGGCCGAATTGGGACAATGTGCGCCAAATCGAAGCCGGCATGAACAAAGACCAAATCTACAACCTGATTGGCCGCCCGCATCATCAAGAAGGTTTGTATGGTGTGCGCGAGTGGGATTACTTGTTTAACTACCGTGAAAACGGCGAACACAAAACATGCCAATACAAAATTTTGTTTGATAAAGACAAAAATGCACAATCATTCTTCTTTAATCCAGAAGGTTGCGGATCTAAAGAAAAAGAGCCTGTCCGTGAAGTGATTATCCGCGAAGTGGTACAAACCCCTGCCCGTATCCGTCAATAATCGGATGAAGCAATTGAGGCCGTCTGAATATTCAGACGGCCTGAGACCTTTGCAAAACCCTGCCCATCACAAAAAAGCTTACTTAGGTTACTAAGCAAGCTTTTTTAACATCAAATATCCCATCATTACCTATAATTCC
>NZ_JBHSPY010000049.1:0-9546 GCF_042658245.1 Neisseria weixii | reverse complement strand
TACACCAACTGGGAAGGCGTGGTCGGCGGAGCCAAGGCACTGTGGCAGGATTTGGGCAACTTCTTCGGCAGTCTGTGGACATCGGTTACGACTGCATTTCAGACGGCATGGAGCGGTCTGACCACATGGTTTTCGGTGGTTTGGCTCAACATCACAACGTTGCTGTCGGCGGTGTGGGAGAGCATCAAAACCACGGTATCGACCGCGTGGGAAAGTATCAAGGCCTTTTTCTCGACCGGCATTGCCGCGCTCTTAAACCTGATCCTGACCTTCTCGCCGGTTACCGCCTTTATGACGGCCTTCCAATCGGTATGGACTTGGTTGTCGGGCTTGGGGGCGACCTTTATGAGCTACGGCGGCATGATGATAGACGGGCTGGTCAACGGCATTACGGCAGGTATCGGCCGCGTGGTCGGTGCGGTGCAGAACGTGGTGTCGATGGCCAAATCCGCATTTACCTCCGACCGCAAAGGCATGGGCATCCACTCGCCCAGCCGTGTGTTCCAAGGCTACGGCGGCTTTATGACCGAGGGTCTGGCCATCGGTATCCGCCGCACGGCGGCACGTCCCGTACAGGCCGTCGGCGCATGGGTAGGCCGTCTGAAAGAGCGTTTCGGCAGCCGTGTGGGCAGTCTGCGTGCCGATTTGGCCGCATGCATTTCAAGCAGCGTCGCAGATTTTGCCTCGGCGCGCACACAACAGGCGCAGGCGGCTGCGGGAGCAGGCGGCATTACCGTGAACTTTAACCCGACCATCCATGCCCCGGGCGGCGATCCTGCGCAAATTCATACGGCCTTGCAGATGGGCTTGCGCGAATTTGAAACGCTGTTTCAGCGCATGATGGCCGACCGCGAACGGAGGGCTTACTGATGTATGCACAATTGGGCGATATTCGCTTCGAGCTGCTGCAGAGTTTCAGCAGCTTGGAAGCTACCTACACGGCGAAGTTTGCCAAGCACGAAGTACTGGCGGGACGGCCACGTTTGCAGGCTTTGGAGAACGAGCTGACCGAGCTGCGTTTCTCGCTGAAGCTGCATTGGCTGCTGGGCAATCCCGACACGGCCTACAAGGGGCTGCTGGCGGCATTGGAGGTGAAACAGGCGGTATCGCTGGTTTACGGCAGCGGCCGCTTTGCGGGCTGGTGGGTAATTGAGCGGCTGACCGAGCGCACACTGATACAGGACGCGCAAGGCCGCACGGCCGCGCGCGAATTGGATGTGGAGCTGACCGAGTTTGTCGGTGACCCGAACAATCCGCTGCCCACCCCTGCCGTGATGGGCGGCAAACAGAATCCGCTGCTGTCGCTCTTGCCCGAATCGGTACAGGCGCAAGCAGACGAAGTGATGAAAGCCGTGGAAACGGGCGTGAAAATCTACCGTGCGGCGGAAAGCGGCCTAGATGAGATGCAATCGCTGCTGACGGCGGCCAAAACCTTGAAACACGACCCTGCCGCGCTGTTGAACCTTGCCGGAGACGCTTTTGGCTCGGGAAGCGGCGTGTTGGCCAAACTGAACGGCCTGCCCGAAGTGACCGCCGTGTTGGGCGATTTGTCGGGCGCGGCGCAGATGGCCGAACAACTCGGCCAAACCGGAACGCTGCTGGGCGGTACGGTGGCCGGATTAAGGAGCGGCATTGAGGGCGGCACGGTCGGTAGCTGGCTGGATGCGGCGGTGTCGGGTGTCGAATCGGCGGCCGGTGTGGTGCAGAATGCTTCTGCCGCTGCCGAAACGCTGACCGGCCTGCTGGCCGCAAGGAGAGAGGTATGAGTGCGGTTTTACACCACACCACGCGCGCGGGCGACCGCTGGGATTTGATTGCCCACAAGCATTACGGCAATGCGCTGATGATTGATGGGCTGATTGCGGCCAATCCGCACCTGCCCCTAGCCGAAGAATTTTCAGACGGCCTGACCGTGTTTGTGCCGGTGTTGGAAAGCAAGCCGAAAAACAGTCAGGCGGATATGCCGCCTTGGTTGCGGAGGGATAAATAATGGACGTTTTGGGCGCATTTTTGCAGCAGGCGGGTTTGGTTTCGGCCAACGTCCACCCCGTTACCCAACCCGATTTCCTGCTGGCTTACGAGCAACAGGACATTACCGCCGACATCAAACCCTATCTGCTGTCGCTGACCTACACCGATTATCTGGGCGGCCAGTCAGACGAATTACAGGTGGATTTCGAAGACACCGACGGCCGATGGCTCTCCGGCTGGTATCCCGAACAGGGCGACGCGCTGAACCTGTCTCTGGGCGACCAGTTCACGGGCTTGGTGGATTTGGGCAGCTTTGAGATTGCCGAAATCGAGTACAGCCATCCGCCAAGCGTGGTGTCGCTGAAAGCCTTGTCCACAGGGATTACCAAAGCCAACCGCACCCTGCAGGCCAAAGCCTATGAAAAAACCACGTTGGCCAAAATCGTGCGCATGGTGTCAGGCCGTCTGAAACTGAAAGTGGACGGTGAGTGTGAACATATTGAAATCGAACGCGTGACCCAGTATCAGGAGCGCGACATCGAGTTTTTGGCACGCTTGGCCAAACAATACGGCCACACCTTCAAAATCGCCGGCGACACTTTGGTGTTTATGAGTAATGCGAAGCTGGCCGAACGCGAACCCGCGGCCGAGCTGCTGCCTGCCGACATGATCCGCGTGCGGCTGCGCGATTTGATTAAAGGCGTGCCGGGCAAGGCGGTGGTAACGGGTTACGACCCGAAAACCAAAAAAAGCCATGAAACCGAGCGTAAAGCCCGCCCGCGCCGCCCGAACGCCAAACGCGGCACATCGGGCGACACGCTCAAAATCATCCCCAACAAAGGCGAGAGCCAAGCGCAGACCAATGCCCGCGCCGATGCTGCTTTGGCCGATGCGCAGGATGAGCAATGCGCCGGCAATGTGACCGTGGTCGGCAACGCCAAGCTGGTGGCCGGGCAAGTCGTTATGCTGAAAAGCCACGGCAAATTCAGCGGCCGCTATATGGTCAAGCAGGCACGCCACAGCTATGACCGCATGAGCGGCTACACAACCGATTTGGAAATCAAAATGCTGGAATACATTCCCGAAACCGGACAGGAGGCAGGCAATGCTGCAAACCCATGATTTCACCGCCACCATGCAGTTCGGCATTGTGGCCGCGGTCGATGAAGCGGCGCACAACCTGCGCGTGCGGCTGCCCGCGCTGGAAAACCTGGAAACCGACTGGCTGCCGATGATTACCCCTGCGGCAGGCGGTAATCAGTTTTACAGTCTGCCCGACGAGGGCGAGCTGGTGGTATGCCTCTTGGACGCGCGTGGCGAAACGGGCTGTGTGGTCGGTGCTATTTACAATGCGGTTGACAAACCGCCCGCGGCCGACAAAGACAAATGGGTGCGCCGGTTTAAAAACGGCACGGTTATCGAACATGACCGCCAAACGGGTGACGTGCTGGTTAAAACGCAAGGTGTGGTAACGATTGATGCCGATGCTGTAGTGAAAAAAACGCTGACCGTTAACGGCCTGTTTACCTATACCGCCGGTATGTCGGGCAAAGGCGGCAGCGGAGCGGCAGCAAAAATTGACGGTGCCATCGAAGCCACGGGCGACATCAAGTCCAAAGGCATCAGCCTGCCCGACCACCATCACGACGGCGACAGCGGCGGCAAAACCGGAAAGCCCGAGTAGTTTTAATCCGCATTAAAAGCCGTTTCAGACGGCCTTACCTACAATCCCTGTATCCACCAACGATACAGGGGTTTTTTCATGGAGTTTTCCACGCCTGTTTCCAAACACTGGCAGCTTGCCCAAGGCGGCAGCGGGCTGTCTCAGGGTGTGGACGACATCGACCTGTGTATCCACACCATTTTGTCCACCCGCAAAGGTTCGGACGTGACCCGTCCCGATTTCGGCAGCAACCATTTCGACTGGATTGACGCGCCGGAAGACGTGTTTGTTCCCAACGCCGTGCGCGAGGTGGTGCTGGCCGTTCAGACGTGGGAAAAACGTGTGCTGGTGGACAACGTAACCTTTTCGGGCAACGCGCCGCACATCACGATGACCGTGCATTGGCGCGTGGCCGATGACGTGGCAGGCGAGATTTACGCCACGCAAGTGATTTTGGAGCAGGCAGCATGGATTTAGCAAAACTCAAACGTGCCCACGTGAAGGTGGTGGACGACGATTTGGCCAAAGTGCTGGCCGAAACCATCGCCGACTACGAACAGCGCAGCGGCAAGACCTTACAGCCCGCACACATTGAGCGGCTGCTGATTAATACCTATGCCTACCGGGAAACATTGGTGCGCCAGTCGCTCAATGAAGCCTACCGCCAGCAGCACCCGCGCTTTGCCACGGGCTTGATGCTGGATTTGTGCGGCGACGACGTGAATACGCCGCGTCTGCTCGCGTCGGCCGCCCGCTGCACCATCCGTTTTACCGCCGATTTGAGCGGTGTTCAGACGGCCTATATCCCCGTCGGTACGCAGGTGGCCGCGGGCGAAGTGGTGTTTGCCACCACCGAAGCGGCCGAACTCTCGGCTGCACGCAAACAGGCCGACTTGCAGGCCGTCTGTACGCAAAGCGGCGCGGCGGGCAACGGCTGGGCGGCAGGCCAAATCAGCAACCTGCTGACTGCGTTTTCAGACGGCCTGAACGTCAAGGCCGTCAATATCAGCGTACCTTCGGGCGGTACGGATGTCGAAACCGACGATGCCTACCGCGAGCGTATCCTGCTTGCGCCGGAGAGCTTTTCGGTAGCCGGGCCGGTGGGCGCATACGAGTATTTCGCGCGCCGCGTGAACCCGGCCATCTGCGATGTCCATGTGGACAATAAAAAAACCGCCTCGGGCGAGCCGATAGGCGGGCAGGTGCAGGTAACGGTGCTGACCAAAAACGGCCTGCCCTCGGAAGAGCTGCTGCGCGAAGTGGCCAAAGCCCTGAGCCACGAACGCGTGCGGCCGCTGTGCGACACCGTGACCGTATCGGCACCGACGGCGGTGGATTACGCACTCGATGCCGAGCTGGTGCTGTTTACGGGGATTAATCCTGCCGAAGCCGTGGCCGCTGCCGAAGCGGCGTGGGCGGCCTATGAAGCCGCTCGGCGCGAACAACTGGGCAGGGATATTGTGCCGCTGGACATTCAGACGGCCTTAAAGGTGGCGGGTGTGTACAACGTGGTGCTGCACAACCTGCCGCTTAAGGTGGTGGCCGCCAATCAGTGGGCGCGCAGCACCTCGGTGCGCATCCGCGCCGCCGCCCAAACGGTGGAGGGTTAAAACATGGCCAAACTGAGCTATGCGGCGGTGATTGAGCGCGACCAACGCTACAAAATGCTGGCCGATTTGGGCTTGCGGCTGAACGACACCGATGCCGTCAAGTTGATGCCGCGCCTTATCCATCTGGTCGTACCCGAGCATTTGGAGCTGTTGGCCGAGAGCCGCAGCATCTTGGGGGCAGACGGCTACTGGCTGGCCGAATCCGACCAGATGCGCCGCCGCCTGATTAAGGGCGCATACGGGCTGCACCGGCATAAGGGCACACCGTGGGCAATCCGCGAAATCGTGCGGCGGCTGGGCTTCGGCGAAGTGCAGATTATCGAAGGCATGGGCAACAAGCGGCACGATGGCGAAATCACGCGCGACGGTCGCTATGCCCACGGTCACAGCGACCGCTGGGCGCATTACCGCATCATCATGAACAACGTGATTACCAACGATCAAGCCGCGCTGCTGCGCCATACCCTGAGAGCCTTCGCGCCGGCACGCTGCGTACTGGCCGCGCTCGACTATCAGGCCAGCGCATTGAGACACAACGGCCGCGCCAAACGCGGCGGCCAATTCAACAGAGGAACCGCATGACATGGCAAATCTAGTAGAAACCAGCCGCTGGGAAGCAGGCATTTACCAGCTCGAAACCTCCGACCCCGTGATGGGCGGCCCCAACGGCATCGACAACCGCCAGCCCCGCGAGTTGGCCAACCGTACCTTATGGCTCAAAAACGAAATCGCCAAAGCCGTGCAAAGCATCGGAAGCAACAAAACTGCCGCCGACCAAGCCATTGCACTCAAGGCCAACGCCGCCACGCTGTTTACTGCCGGCGCAGGTCTGACAGGCGGCGGGTCGCTGGCGGCCAACCGCAGTTTTGCGCTGGCCACACCGTCCACGCTCAACGGCAGCACCACCAACTGGGCAGGTAACGGCGCAACCGGCCACACCCACGAGCTGGCCAAAGCCACGCCTACCGTGGCGGGCGTAGCCAAACTGGTGAATACGCTAGATGTATCCGCTACCGATGCCGCGCTGACGGCGGCAATGGGCAAAAAACTGCAAGACGAAAAGCTCGGCAACAGCGGCAACCAAACCATCACGAACGGCACATTGACCGTCGGCAAATCAAACGAATGGGCAGCCGTCAGAATCCCTTCCGGCGCGGGTGTGTGGGAAATCGAAACCAATCCCCAATCTGCCGCCGCCACCGAAGGCAGTATCAGAATGGGGTTTAAGTTCGTCGAAAGCGGCCAGTCTGCCAAAGGCATCATCATGCCCGCGCTGTCGACCGGTTATGAAACGGTGGCTTATCAAAGCTGGGTGAATGAAAAAATCGCCCATCTGGACAACGGCAAAGTGCCGTCAGTCGCTTACAACTACTCGATAAGAAACTCAACCGACTACAGTAAAAGCGGCTTTTATCGGGCAAATGGTAATGAATTGGATGGAAAAAGATTGCCATGGATGGAAATGCACATTTCCCACCCGGAGCAGAGTGAAAACCAATACGGGCGCGGCATCGGTTTTTCCTACGGCCCGAGTTTCGACCTCGTTACCACCGCATGGGACGCACAGGGCGTGTATCAGGGCATGAAAAAAATCCTCACCGAAGAAAACGGCGTCATGAAAAACGGCGACACGATGACGGGTTTCTTGACTTTTGCCAAACAGCCTTGGCCGAAAATACAGCTGGCCTCAAATAAAGGGGGGCAAGCCCTGCTGGTTGAGAGCGGCGGCACCGCAGGTACGCAC
This sequence comes from Neisseria weixii, assembly GCF_042658245.1. NCBI lineage: Bacteria > Pseudomonadati > Pseudomonadota > Betaproteobacteria > Neisseriales > Neisseriaceae > Neisseria > Neisseria weixii. The sequence continues at coordinate 2,558 of NZ_JBHSPY010000049.1, read as the reverse complement.
TGCTTTATCATCAGGAATCATGAAGATGGTGAGGTAAGAAATGGCAATATCGTCAGATTCAATCTGCCTGACAAAACCGGCACGCATACGCTGGCAACGACGGGCGACCTTGAGGCCTTGTCCCGTGTCGACCTGACCGGCAACCAAACCGTCGGCGGCCAAAAAACCTTTGCCGCACGCACCCACTTTTCAGACGGCCTTACCATCAGTGCCGCCAATACCGGCCAGTCCGCCGAGTTCCGGCGCGGCGCGGCCGACTGGTATTGGGGCAACCCCATTTCGCGCAAGGCTTTGCAACTCAAAGACAACGGCGATTTGGCCTACCAAAACCAAAAAATCTACCACGAGGGCAACAAACCGGCATGGAACGATATCCAGAATAAGCCTGATGTAGCCACGCGCGGTACTACGCTGGCACACTACGGAATTACCGATTCCGTGACCGCTGCCGATTTCCAATGGGCTAACGTCAAAACAGGTACGATAATGTATTTTGCCGGCGGTCAAGCTCCGCACGGCTGGCTGGCTGCCAACGGCGCAGCAGTGAACCGCACGACATTTCCGCATCTGTTTGCGATAATCGGCACCCGTTACGGCGCGGGCGACGGACGCACCACCTTCAACCTGCCCGATTTGCGCGGCGAGTTCGTGCGCGGCTGGGATGCGGGGCGCAATGTCGATGCAGGCCGTGCACTCGGAAGCTGGCAGCAAGACGAGTTCCGCAGCCACCACCATATTTATCGGCGCGGCCACCTGACAAACTCGGTGCCTTGGGAGCACCGCGAGGCAAGCCGTGATGGCAGCGCGGCCACGTATGACGGTGACGGCCGCTTTGATGACGGCGGCGACCGCGTGACCACATCTGCCTCAGGCGGCGTGGAAACCCGCCCCCGCAATATCGCACTTTTGGCCATTATCAAAGCATAAGGCCGTCTGAAAATATCTGAAAGGAAAACCGAATGACCCAAAATATCCAATGGCAAAAACCCGTCTGCCAACTCGATTCAGACGGCATCTATCTGCACCAAACCATGGCCGATCTTGACGTGTACACCAAAGACGGCGGCTACATTATCCCCGGCGGCTGCATCGACACCGTGCCGCCCGAGGCGCGCGAAGGCCACGCCGCCAAATGGAACGGCAGCGGCTGGGACTACCTGCCCGATTTGCGCGGCCAAACCGCCTACCGCACCGACAGCGGCGAAACCGTGCTGATTGACCGCATCGGCGCACTTTCAGACGGCTTGACCCTTGAGCCGCGCCCCGGCGAAGCGCACGAATGGCGAAACGGTGCATGGGCGGAAAACCCCGAACGCGCCGCCGAGCTAAAGGCGCAGGAGCTGGAGCGGGCAAAAGCCGCCAAACTGGCCGAAATCAACCGCGCAGCGCAAGCGTTTGTCGCCCGCGCCGCCGAGTTGGACAAAACGCCCGAGTTCGAAGTGGCCACATGGCCGCTGCAGGCCGCTGAAGCGCAGGCATGGAGCCGCGACAAAGCCGCCTCCACGCCCGTTTTGGCCATCACCGCCGCCGCCCGCGGTCTGGATTTGGACAAGCTTCGCGCCGCCGCCCTGCGCAAGGCCGACGCCTACACGGCGCTGACCGCGCACGTTGCCGGGCAGCGTCAGGCTTTGGCCGACAAGCTGGAAAAGGCCAAAACGGCCAGGGCGGTGGAAGCGATAGCCGTGTCCTACGCCATGCTCGCCTGATTTTTAATGCGCATTAAATGTGCGTTTTCTTGCCAAGCCTTACCATCCCTGCATGTTGTTGCAGGGATTTTTTATGAAAATTGCGTTTTACAAAGGCACGCTGCGCGGCCGCGCAGGCTGGTTCAGCCGCTTGGCGCGCTGGGCAGACCAAGGCCGCTACAGCCATTGCGAAGTGGTGTTTTCAGACGGCATGTGCGCCTCGGCCAGCTGGTACGACGGCGGTGTGCGCTTTAAAAAGATTGCTTTTAACTCCCTGAATTGGGACATTGTTGAACTGAATTTCACACCCGAGGCCGAGGCGAAAGTGCGTGCATGGTTTACCCGTAACGAAGGACGGCCCTACGACCTGCGCGGCAGCTTGGGCGTGGTGTTCCGTCCGTTCGGGCAAGGCCGGCGCGGCTGGTTTTGCAGCGAAGCGGTGGCCGCCTCACTGGGGTTTGCCGAGCCGTGGCGCATCAGTCCGAACCAGTTGGCCGCGCTGTTGGAGACGGTTAAATGGTAAGGCTGGATATGGAAATCGTGCGCGACGACAAGCAGAGTATTGTGGTGGAGCTGCTGGATTCGGACGGCCACACCATCAATCCGGCCGACATCGACAGCGTAACGGTATGGGTCAAGCCGCCGTTTCAGGACAAGATTTTTCCCGAAACGGTCATTCTTCCCGAAGACCCCGAAAACGGCTTGGGCAGCCACCTGAAAATTACCTTTACCCGCAATATCCTGCAAAAACAGATGTGGACGCAGGCGCAATACGGCATTGAAATTGTCTGCGGCGACGAAGGGCCGACCACCGTCATCGGTGGAAAAGTGATGAGGATTTACTGATGAACCCGATTGTCAGACCCGGCCAAG
>NZ_JBHSPY010000048.1:0-10981 GCF_042658245.1 Neisseria weixii | reverse complement strand
CATTGAAATTGTCTGCGGCGACGAAGGGCCGACCACCGTCATCGGTGGAAAAGTGATGAGGATTTACTGATGAACCCGATTGTCAGACCCGGCCAAGCGGCCAGTGTGAAAATCAGAGATTTAAAAAAGCATTGCGCCGATACCCCGTCGGGCAACGGCAAAAGTGCCTACGAATTGGCCTTGGCCGGCGGCTTTTCCGGCAGCATTGAAGCATGGCTGCTGTCGCTCAAAGGTTCGGACGGCCTGTCTGCCTATGAGCTGGCCAAGCAGCAGGGCTTTGGCGGCAGCCTTGAAGAATGGCTGCAATCGCTGCACGGCCGCAATGGCGAACCGGGCGGACAAGGCGATAAGGGTGCGGACGGCAAAAGTGCCTACCAAATCGCACTTGAAAACGGCTTTCAAGGCACGGAAACCGAATGGCTGGCATCGCTCAAAGGCGACAAAGGCGAACCCGGAGCGGCAGGAACGGCGACCAGCCCTGCAAGCCCTACCGCCGCAGGTACTGCCGGATTTAAGGTTTACAACGGCCGTAATCCCCTGCAAGACCTGCTTGTACCGGGCAATTACCTGATTTACAGTCCTGCAGTCTTAAAAGAAATGGGGGCACCCGGTTACGCCGCCGGCATACTGACGGTCAACAGCACCGACAGCCGTAATATTGTGGTGTGGGAGTGGGTCTGCCCGTTTTATGGTCGGACGGGATTCAGGGTGTATCAAAACAACCGCTGGCTTCCGTGGGAATCGGCCAGCTACCGCAATATCAATGCGTCGGCAGCAGTTCCGCGCACCATGATCGTAACGACGGGCTCTTCAACCGCCGTTGACCTGTATCAGGGCAACACGCTGCAATCGGGCTTGGCAAGTGCGCAAGGCTTAAATATCTATGCGCCTCAAAACGGCTACGAAGCCTTCACTACCGGTATGAGCGGGCAGGTGGCAGAGTATACACTGATGATTAACGGCGGATTAACGCCCGAAATCACGTTCCCGGGCGGCGAAATTCCGGAACACGGCGGTAAAGTCAGCGTACAGGTGGCATTGCCCGGTGCGTCGCAGGTAGATGTAGTCAACGGCAAGGCTTACTTTTTGTCCAACGGACGCAAGGGGACGATAGTCGGTGTGCCGTCTAATCCAATTTGGACGAGTACCGACAATGTCCGTGAAACCACTCCGGTGTTTGCCGACCAGCCGTATGAAGGACGCATCGAATCATGGAGCGGATTTGAAAACTGCATACAAATCATCGCCGTAGGAAAAAACGACATCAATCACGGCAAAACGGCAGCAGAGACTATCCCCATCATCGAAAAAATCACGAAGTGCTTTAAGCGTGAGCGGTTTGTCATCTGCACGTTGTGGAGCAATTACGATTACGACGACGGCAAGCGTGAGGAGATACGCAAACTGAACGAGTGGATACGCAAGAAATACGGGCGGTTTGTCTATGATTTGGAGCGGTTTGTATTATCTGACGAAGCGTTTGCCGAAACGGGCATTTCCAAAACGCCCGATGATACGGCGGCCGTTGCCAAAGGCGTGATGCCGAAATCCGTCAGTAAAGACGGCGGAAAACACATGGCTCCGGCGGTGGCGTGGAAAGCCGTCAGGAACATTGTCGATATGATTAAATCGGCAGGCATCGTTTAGACAAAAGGCCGTCTGAAAACGGTTTTCAGACAGCCTTTAGAAAGATTAAGACGGCGGCGCACCGGTGCAGCAACACCGATACGCCGGCCTGGCAGGGATAGTCTGCATTAGCCAAAGCCGCCACCTCGCGAGGCAGCGGTATTTTATCACTAATGCATAAGGAATGCCCGAAAAATGAAACACCGTTACAAAAACCGCTGCGAATGCAGCAACTGTTGCAAACTGCTGGCCGTCGGCACAGGCGACTTTGAAATCAAATGCCCACGCTGCAAGACAGTCAACCGGTTTGGTTCTTTAACAACCCAGAATGCCGCCGAGCATCCGAATCCGAAAGGAAACAATGGATGCTCAAACCTTTTTCAGACGGCCTGAACCCACCGTTGGCAGCCTGTTCGCAGGCATCGGAGGATTCGACCTCGGCTTCGAAGCCGCAGGATTCCGCACCGCGTGGCAGGTTGAAATCGACCCGGTCTGCCGCGCCGTTCTCGCCGACCGCTTCCCCCATGCTGAACAGCACGAAGACGTGCGTACCTGCCTGCCCGCACTCTCCCGAACAGACGTTATCGTCGGCGGTTTCCCCTGCCAAGACGTTTCGGCAATGGGTAAACGACGCGGCCTTGCCGGAAAACGCACGGGGCTGTTCTTCGACGCAATGCACATCGTGCAGACCCTTCAACCGCGCTGGCTGGTGCTTGAAAATGTCCCCGGACTGCTCTTTTCAAACGATGGCCGCGACTTCCAAACGGTACTTGAAACGCTTGCCGAATGCGGGTATGTGGGATTTTGGCGGGTGCTGGACAGCCGTTATTTCGGAGTCCCCACTAAACGCCGCCGAATATTCGTGGTCGCAGGTTTTCGAGAGCTGCCCCCGGTTGGGCTGCTGGGTGATGCCGGACCAATGGAGCGCGTATCTGGCCAGACGGAAGCGGGCAGCCCGTGGGCGGACGCTCATCCTACGCTGCTTGCAGGTTTCGCCGACGGGACAAGTATCGACATCTCGGGCGGAAATATCGTTGCTGTCGCCGACAGCCGGCATCAGATGGTTGAGCGGCAGCGAGCATCTGAAGATTATGGGCTTCGGCGCGGACTGGATGCGGCCGACGCTACTCAGGCTCGGGCTGCCGGAAACGCCATCTGTCCGAAAGTCGCACAATGGATTGCTGAAAAACTCATCAGTACATTCTGATTAACCGATACCGAGCACCGCAAGTGCCTTTTACTCTATATATAAGGAGTCAAAATGACACCCAAACCGCAACCGCCCGTACCGTGGATGGGCGGCAAACGCCGCTTGGCCAAACACCTGCTGCCCATGTTTCCCGAACACCAATGCTATGTGGAGCTTTTCGCCGGCGGCGCGGCCCTGTTTTTCCTGCGGCCGCAACCGGCAAAATGCGAAGTGCTCAACGACATCAACGGCCAACTCATCAACCTTTACCGCGTGGTGCAACACCACTTCGACGAGTTCGTGCGCCAGTTCGAATGGGCGCTGACCAGCCGCGAAGTGTTCGCCCGTCTGCAATCCACGCCGCCCGATGTGATGACCGACATCCAACGTGCCGCACGCTTCTTCTACCTGCAACACACCGCTTTCGGCGGTAAAACGGTTGACCACCACTTCGGCACGGCCACCACCGGCCGCGGCTTTACCGCCGCCGATATTGCCGACCGCCTAAAATCCGCGCAGCAGCGGCTCAATGGCGTGTTTGTCGAGAACGAGCCGTGGGAAAAATGCTTTAAACGCTATGACCGCGAGCACACCTTCTTTTATGCCGACCCACCGTATTGGCAGACGGCAGGTTACGACAGAGCCTTTGATTGGGCGCAGTACGAACTGCTGGTCAAGCGAGTGCAAAGGTAAGGTCATGCTTTCCATCAACGACCACCCGGATATTCGGGAGCTGTTCAAAGACTTCCGTATTCATCGACTGGAACTGGCTTACTCGGTTGCCCGCGACAAAACGCAAAAGACCAGCGGGGAGCTGGTCATCTGCAATTGGTAGATAAAAAAAGCAAGGGCAATTCCAAACTGCTCTTGCTTTTTTGTAACAGATTTTCATTGAGTGTAATAAAATATATTTTCTATTTTCTCAAAATCCAGCGCGCTTTTTCTCGCGTGGCTTCACTGTATCGGGAAACAGCACACCACCCCGGCCGACGCCCGTGAGTGCAACCATTTCGAACCGCTGCCGGAAGGCACCGCACCCGGAACAACCGTCTATGCCGATAAGGGGTATGACAGTAAAGCCAACCGGGAGCATCTGCAAAGCAAACGGCTGTCCGGCGGCATGATGCGTAAGGCACAGCGGGGCAAACCTTTAACGGAGCAGGAGAAACAGCGCAATACGCAGCTGTCGGAAGGGCGCTGTGCGGCCGGGCAAACCTTCGGTACGCCACACCGGAAATCCGGCTGTAAAAGAGCGCGTTATTTCGGTTTGCGGAAAGTGCCGGCGCAAAGCCATTTGAAAGCGGTGTGCCTGAACCTGCCAAAGGCAGCCGGCAGGCTTCGTGTGCCTGCTGCTGCCTGAAAAGGGCAACGGGCACCCCGATAAAGGGGCTGATTGGGGGAAATACGGACGGGAAACACGTCTGAAAATGAAAAAACGGTTACCTGATTGTTCAGGTAACCGTTTGGATGGGATGGCCGGTATTTCGCAAAGGTCTCGGATTGTCTGTTTGCCTAAGTATTGATTGCCCGGTACGGCCGACAATCTGTTGGCCGATAAAGCTGATGACACCGATGCGGTCAGGTATTTGGCGGCCTCACTTGGAATGGATGCCGTTATTGAGCCTAAGGTCAAGTGCAAGGAGCGACTGTCTTTTGACTGCTATCTGTGCCGTTGCCGCTATTTGGTGGAGAACCGCTTTGGAAATTTCAAAACGCTGACAGGGCATTGCCACGCGTTATTCGAAGAGGTTGGCTTTATTTGCTGCGGTAATAGAAATCCGGATTATTGCGATATGGTTGAAAAATTGTGACTACACTATCTAGGACAGCCAACTAAAAATTTTTTAAACAAATATCAAAAAAATCAGCCTGAAATATTTCAGGCTGATTTTTTGTATCAATGTATTATTTCCAATAACGCCACCAAGGCATGTCGCCATTGCGCCATTCATGGGTTAAGAATGGGCTTTCCGGAAAATTTTGCTGCAAAATACGACGTGTATCCTGAGCCAGTTGCGGTTTTTCCAGTTTTTTGTAGGCCAGTTCCATCATGGCTAAAGATTCTTCAACATAACGCGTATTTTGATACTGTTGAACAATTTTTTGTGCACGGTTAATGGCTGCAACGTATGCGCCGCGTTTCATGTAATAACGGGCAACGGCGATTTCATTGCCGCCCAATGCGTCAACCAATTTGGTCATGCGTGCGGTGGCATCTGGTGCATATTTACTGTTCGGGTAGCGTTCCACCAATTGTGCAAAAGCGTGATAAGCATCGCGGTTGGCTTTAGGGTCACGGTCTGACCAGTCTTGCGATGCCAATTTGTTTAAGAAAGACTGATCTTCATTAAACAATACCAAGCCTTTTAAATATAAGGCATAATCCATGTTCGGATGTTGCGGGTGATGGCGCTGGAAGCGGTCGATGGCAGCCAAGGCTTTTTCCGGCTCGTCGTCTTTATAGTACGCATAAGCAGTATCCAATTGTGATTGCTGCGCGTAGCGGCCATTGGGGAAGCGTGATTCCAAAAGTTCATATAACTTGATGGCTCGCGTATAATTATTGCTGTTCAATTCATCTTGTGCTTCAGCATAAAGCTGTTCCACACTCCAATCCTGAGTAATTTGAGCGTCTTTATCGATGGTGCCTTTATTGGCACATGCGGCGAGCGCCAAACTTAAAGAAACTAATAAAAGAATTTTTTTCATGCAGAATACTTCCTTTGATAATGAAGCTGATTATAGCGATGATTTAGACTTTGCGGCAGTCCCTGAAGCAGAAAGTTGTGTTAAATTGACCGCGCCTGTCGAGATGGCCGGATTGCGTTTGGATGCGGCACTGGCCAAACTCATGCCCGATTATTCGCGCAGCCGTCTAACCAATTGGATTAAAGACGGTGATGTTATGGTAAACGATAAACCTGCCCAGCCGAAAGCGAAAATGATTGGCGGAGAGTTTATCACAGTTACCGTGCGTCCGAGCGAAGAAAATCTAGCGTTTACTCCTGAGGCGATGAATTTGGATATTGTTTATGAAGACGATACCGTGATAGTCATCAACAAACCTGCCGGACTGGTGGTGCATCCCGCAGCAGGGAATTGGACAGGTACGCTTTTAAACGGCTTGCTCGCACATTGCCCAGAATTAAGCCAAGTGCCGCGTGCAGGGATTGTGCACCGCCTCGACAAAGAAACCAGCGGCTTGATGGTCGTAGCCAAAAACTTACCCGCGCAAAATTCTTTGGTGCAGCAGCTTCAGGCACGCACAGTGAAACGCATTTACCGCGCTGTAGCCAATGGCGTGGTGCCGTTTGACGGTAAAATCGATACCTTAATCGGTCGTGATCCACACAACCGCTTGAAAATGGCAGTGGTGAAATATGGCGGCAAACCGGCTGTAACCCATGTGAAAGTGCTGGAACGTTATTTGTCACACAGCTACATCGAATGCGCTTTGGAAACCGGCCGCACCCACCAAATCCGTGTGCACATGCGCGAAGCCAATCATCCGCTGGCGGCTGATCCTGTTTACGGCAACCCGCGCCACCCATGCAGCGAAGGGGTGAAAGAAGCGGTGAAGGCTTTGGGGATGCGCCAAGCGTTGCATGCTTACCGTTTGAGTTTTATCCATCCGAAAACCAATGAAACCGTGTCGTTTGAAGCGCCGTTACCCGATGATATTTATCATCTGCTTTCGGTGCTGCGTTTGGAGGCGGGCTTGGATTCGTCGTTGAGCCATGAAGAAGAATGGCAAGACAAGCTGGACAGCGATGATGACGATGATTGGAACGAAGACGATTACGATGTCGAAGTCGTTTATGTAAGAGAATAATGTTTCAGACGGCCTGTTGATGAAATAGGCCGTCTGAAAAAAGGAAAAGCATGAAAACTTTAAGCGAAACATTAGGTATTGGAGCGCAAAACAAAATATTCTTAACCGCCGACTGGCCTGCGCCTGACAATGTAAAAACCTTAATCACCACGCGCAACGGCGGTGTGAGCGAAGCACCGTTTCACAGCCTGAATGTCGGCGCGCATGTCGGCGATCATCCTGAGTGTGTGATGCGCAACCGCGAAATCGTGCAAAATCAAATTGGTCTTCCCCCCGTTGCCTATCTCAACCAAATTCACAGCAATGTCGTGGTGAACGCGACTGATGCGATGGCGAGGCTTACTGATGCCGATGCCAGCGTCGACACCACCGGTCAAGCCGCTTGCGCCAGCATGACAGCCGATTGTCTGCCGGTTTTGTTTTGCGACAAAGCCGGTACGGTTGTGGCGGCAGCGCATGCCGGTTGGCGCGGCTTGGCGGGAGGCGTGTTGCAAAATACTGTACGCGCCATGCAGGTAGTACCTTTGGAAATCATGGCCTACTTGGGACCCGCGATTGGGCCGGAAGCCTTTGAAGTGGGGCAGGATGTGTTTGATGCATTTACCGAACAAATGCCCGCCACCGAAAGGGCGTTTGAATCCATCGGCGGTGGTAAATATTTGGCCGACATATACGCCTTGGCGCGAATGGTGTTGCAGCGAGAAGGGGTGAATATGATTTACGGTGGCGAACATTGCACCGTGTTGGAGCGCGACAGCTTTTTCTCTTACCGCCGCGACGGACAAACCGGCCGTATGGTCAGCCTGATTTGGTTGGAGAAGGATGCATAGCGCGGTTTGCTTAAATTGAAAATCATGATAATGCCGTCTGAAAGGCGGAAATTTTTTCAGACGGCATTGATTTAATCGGCTTAATCCAAGCCGCTTTTATCTCATCAGGCCGTCTGAAATCCAAAGATTTCAGACGGCCTGATAATCCGCTATAATCCAGCTATTCTCGTCTTGAAAACGAAAGCCCAACATGAAAAAAATCATTCTGACCGCCGCCTTGCTGCTGTTGGCTTCCTGCGGTTTCCATTTGAAAGGCACGGCCGGTACATCTCAGCCGTTGCCGTATCAAAATTGGTATGTCAATGGAGGCGCATTGCAACAGGCTTTGGAAAATTCCTTGCGCCGTTCAGACGGCCGTCCGGTCAGTATGGATCAGGCGCAAATGGCGGTAAATGTGACCCATATGGAAACCCGCCGCGATATTTACACCATCACCCGCGCGGCCGACATCAACGAATACCTGTTGATGTTGCGTGTGGACGCCCAAGTGACCCGCAACGGTGAGCCGGTGGGCGAACCAATGAGCGTGGTGGTACACCGCACCATGGATTATGCCGACAGCGAAGTGTTGGGTAAAGCCGAAGAAGAACAAACCATCTGGTCGGAAATGCGCACCGATGCCGCCGACCAAATCGTGCGCCGTCTGACCTTTTTGAAAGCGGCGCAGTAAATGGCGGCAATGAATATCGAGCAGCTTAGTGCCGATATGCCGCTCAAACCGCTGTATGTGGTTCACGGCGAAGAAGATTTGCTGCGTATTGAAGCACTTGATAACCTGCGTGCAGCTGCCCGGCAGCAAGGCTATCTCAACCGCGAAGTGCATACCGCCGAAAACAATTTTGATTGGAACGAATGGCTGCAATCGGCCGGCAGTATGGGTTTGTTTGCCGATTTAAAATTACTTGAATTGCACATTCCCAACGGTAAACCGGGTAAAAACGGCGGCGAAGCACTGCAGCATTTTGCCCAACAGTTACCCGAAGACACCGTCACCGTCATCATGCTGCCCAAGCTGGAAAAAGTGCAAACACAAGCCAAATGGTTTGATGCGTTGGCGGCAAACGGCATTATGCTTGAGGCTAAAGCGGTGGGGGCTGCGGCCTTGCCGGCATGGATTCGAGGCCGTCTGAAAAAATGGGGTTTGGAAATTGAGGACGATGCGCTGGCGGTGTTCGCTGAGCGTGTCGAAGGCAACTTACTGGCGGCCAAGCAGGAAATCGACAAACTGGCTTTGCTGCACCCGAAAGGGTATTGGCTGAATATGGCTGATGCCGAATCGGCGGTGGCCAATGTGGCGCGTTTCGATGTGTTCCAACTGGCGGGCGCGTGGATGAAAGGCGATGCGCAGCGTGTGGTGCGTTTATTGGATACTTTGGAAGCAGAGGGTGAAGAACCGGGGTTGCTGCTGTGGGCAGTAGCCGAAGACATCCGCACGCTGATTCGTTTGACCGCCGCGTTGAAGCAAGGACAGAATATCCAATCGCTGCGCAACAGCCTGCGCCTGTGGGGAGAAAAACAAACGCTGGCGCCGATGGCCGCCAACCGAATTCCTATCGGCCGGCTGCTGCAAGCGCTGCAAACCTGTGCCAAAATCGACCGCATGATTAAAGGTGCGGAAGAAGGCGATGCGTGGACGGAGTTTAAGCAATTGGTAATGGGCTTGGCGATATGAAACCTATTAACCCATTTCAATGAAAAAGCCGCCAATCTTTGCCCTCAAGCCGAAAAATACTGTAAAATAGCGTAAATCATTCCAAGGCCGTCTGAAAAGCTCAACGGAATTTTTTCAGACGGCCTCAAACTGTTTTAAGGAAACACAATCCATGGATACAAAAGCAAAAATCCGCTTAGCCGGCCTGATGATTCTGGCCACCGCCGTTTTGAGCCTGCTGTTGGTGTTAATCGTCGATTCATGGCCGATTGCCATTTTGATTGCCATTATCATTATGGCTGCCGCTGCCGGTGGTTTCGTGTGGACTTCGCGCCGTCAGCAACGCCAATTCATCGAGCGACTGAAAAAATTCGACATCGACCCTGAAAAAGGCCGCATCAACGAAGCCAACTTGCGCCGCATGTATCACCGTGGCGGACAAGCGCAAAAAGATGCGATTACTTTGATTTGTTTGTCGCAAAAATGCTCGGTTGACGAAGCGCATGCCATGTTTAAAAAACGCCCGACCCGTCAGGAAATGAACCAAATGGCGGCGCAACAAGCCAAAGGCCAAAAACGTCCGCACCGTTGATTTTTTAACCGAAAGGCCGTCTGAACAGGTCAAAGCCAGCTGCAATATTCCTGATTTCGCTTTTGCCTTACAGACGGCCTGAGACCTTTGCAAAACCTCATGAACCACCAATAAAAACCAAACAGCCGCCATTAGCTTCGCAAGTCCGCTGCACTTCCCCCGCGCGGGCGGGAGGTTGTCTTAACATTTCAGAAACTTATTTTATTCAATAGTTTGCCATGCTCAAAAATGGATTCCCGCCTGCGCGGGGGAAGTGCAGCGGACTTGCGAAGCTAATGATATCGGTTCTTTGTGCAGCGGCTTTTTAGGGAGTTTTGCAAAGGTCTCAACCTTCGTATTCAATCTATGTCCATGCCCCGATTTCCTACCGTTTCCCTCAAACGCCGTCTTGCCGCCCTGATGTATGAAATGCTGCTGGTCGGTGCCGTGACCGCCATAGCCGCGATTTTGTCGGGCATACTGGCGATTTTCCTCAATCCGATTTCCACCTATTTATCCAGCTTTGTCACCTGCGTACTGGTGATTGGTTTTTGGTGGTATTATTTCCGCATGAACTGGCTGCAAAAAGGCCAAACGCTGGCGATGCAAACCTGGAAAATCGGCTTGGCCAATCAGCAAAACGTGCAACCGCCGCCGCACCAACTGCGCCAACGATTTATCTGGGCTTGTGTGTTTGTGGTGTTTATTCCCATGCTGGCTTATGCCGGATTGCGTCATTTTCTGAATATTCCGCCTATGCCCGCATTCGGTGCGGCCTTGTTTTGGCTGATTCTGCCTTGGGGCTTTGCACTGATGAATCCCGACCGCCAGTTTTTATATGATTTTTTGGCCGGTACGCGTTTGGTGGATTTGAAGCAGGATAAGAAGAAATAACAGGCAGAGACCTTGGCAAAACTCCCTGAAAAGCCGCTGCACAAAGAACCGACGTCATTAGCTTCGCAAGTCCGCTGCACTTCCCCCGCGCAGGCAGGAATCCATTTTTGAGCATGGCAACCTATTGAATAAAATAAGTTTCTGAAATGTTAAGATAGATTTCCGCCTGTGCGGGGGAAGTGCAGCGGACTTGCGAAGCTAATGGCAGCTGTTTAGTTTTTAATTGGTGGTTTATGAGGTTTTGCAAAGGTGTCTTCGTGAACGGAAAAGCTGATTTGGTCGATGAATGCGGAATTGGCTTTGCCGCGACGCAAAGGAACTTCAATCAGACGGCCTTTCGAATCGGTCAGGAAGGTGGTGTATTTTTCAAAGGTTTCCTGTTCGGTAC
>NZ_JBHSPY010000047.1:0-11485 GCF_042658245.1 Neisseria weixii | reverse complement strand
AAATACGGACGGGAAACACGTCTGAAAATGAAAAAACGGTTACCTGATTGTTCAGGTAACCGTTTGGATGGGACGGCCGGTATTTCGCAAAGGTCTCAGAATAACAGAGGAAAAAATGGAGAAGCAGACTGTAGGCATGATTCAGATTACCGTGGCGACGGTGTGTTGGGGTTCGCTCGGTTTTTTGGGCACCTTGCTCAACTTCGCCGGTTTTGACGGTGTGCAGGTGGCAACTTTGCGCATTGTGATTGCGGCGGCGGTTTTGCTGCTGTTGCTGCCTTATTTCATGCGCTTTTTGTGTGGATTGGACATCAAGCGATTACCGATACTGACGGCGCAATCGCTGATTGGTATGTTGGGTATGAGCTTGCTGTATTTTGCGGCAGTGGCCAAAGTCGGCTCGTCGCTGGCGGTGGCGTTGCTGTATACCGCGCCGGTGTGGAGTTTGATTTTCGGCCGTATGCTGTTGGGTGAACCGATTACGCGCAAAGCGGCCATGCTCACGGCGGTGGCTGCATTGGGTGTAGGCTTGACCATGGCCGGCGGCATGAATTTTGATGCGCTCGGGATTATGATTGGGCTGGGGTCGGGTATTTGCTACGCGCTTTATGGCGTGTTGGGCAAAAAAGTCATGACGGGCGCGCCTCCGATGATGTTGCTGTTTACATCAGTCAGCATTTCCTGCCTGCTACGCATCAAACTTTGGCGCAATTGGCTGCACTGGATGTTTCGGTATGGCTGACCGCGGCTGCCTTGTCTTTGGTCGGCACGATTATCGCCTTCGGCTTGTTTGTCAAAGGTTTGGAAAAAATGCCTGCTGCCAAAGCCGCTGTGTTTACCGTGTTTGAACCGTTTACTGCGGTGATGTTGGCGGTGTTCCTGCTGGGCGAACAATTGGGCGTGTTGCAATCGGTGGGCGTGTTTTTGATTATCGCGGTGGCCGTGTTGAATGCGGTGGGGAAAAAAGAGAAGATGGAGCAGGCATTGGGATAGGTGAAAACAGCAAACTCACTGTTATATCATAAAAGGCCGTCTGAAATTTCAGACGGCCTTTATCTTTTCACTCAATCTAAATTAGAGCTTATTTCGCCATATTTTGAAACACTTCACGCGAGATGACGATGGTCTCGTCAATCAGTTCCGGTGTGTGTGCGGCGGATACGAAACCGGCTTCGTAGGCGGATGGGCCGAAAGCCACGTTGCGTTCCAGCATGCCGTGGAAGAAATGTTTGAAGGCGTCGATGTTGCTGCGCGCCATGTCGCCGTAGTTTTGCGGAGTGTGATCGGCAAAATACAGGCCGAACATGCCGCCTACGCTGTCGGCGGTGAACTGCACGCCGTTTTCCTGCGCGGCGGCGGTGAAACCTTGCACCAGTTGTCCGGTGCGGGCAGTCAGGTTTTCATAGAAGCCGTCGCGTTGGATGATTTCCAGCGTTTTCAGACCGGCGGCCACGGCCAGCGGGTTGCCGGAAAGGGTACCGGCCTGATACACGCCGCCGAGCGGGGAAATGCATTCCATGATTTCGCGTTTGCCGCCGAACGCCGCCAACGGCATACCGCCGCCGATCACTTTACCCATGGTGGTCAAATCGGGCTTGATGCCGTGCAGCGATTGCGCGCCGCCCAAGGCCACACGAAAACCGGTCATCACTTCGTCGTAAACCAACACCGCGCCGTGTTGCTCGGTGAGCGTGCGCAGGGTATTGACGAAGCTTTCAGACGGCCGCACCAAATTCATGTTGCCGACAAAAGGCTCCAAAATCACGCAGGCGATGTCGTTGCCGGATTGGGCGAAGGCCTCTTCGAGTTGGGCGACGTTGTTGTATTCCAGCACCAAAGTGTGTTTGGTGAAATCGGCCGGCACACCTGCGGAACTCGGATTGCCGAAAGTGAGCAGACCGCTGCCGGCTTTGACCAGCAGGCTGTCGGAATGACCGTGGTAGCAGCCTTCGAATTTGATGATTTTGTCGCGGCCGGTGTAGCCGCGTGCCAAGCGGATGGCGGTCATGGTGGCTTCGGTGCCGGAGCTGACCAAACGCACTTGCTCGACGCTCGGCACCAGCTTGGCGATTTCTTCGGCGATGATGATTTCGCCTTCGGTCGGCGCACCGAACGACAAACCGCCCGCAGCCGCTTCACGCACGGCTTCCAGCACTTCCGGGTGGGCGTGGCCGACAATCGCAGGCCCCCACGAGCCGACGTAATCGATGTAGCGTGTGTCGTTTTCATCCCAAACATACGCGCCTTGGGCTTTTTTGATGAAGCACGGCACGCCGCCGACGCTGCCGAATGCGCGTACCGGTGAATTCACACCGCCGGGAATGATGGCTTTGGCGCGGTTGAACAAGATTTCGTTACGGTTCATGCTGTTGTCCTTGTTGAAAGGCCGTCTGAAAGGGGGAGGCCGTCTGAAAAATAAAGCGTTATTTTAACATTGATTTGCGGATAAGCGGTTTCAGACGGCATGGCTGAAGCAGCCAAATGCGTGGCGTTTGCGAATCTGTGCAGATAAATATGAAAATTGTTCTTTAAAAACAATCACTCTATTCATTTTTTATTGGGTTGTGCTATAATCTCGCACCTTAACCAATACTTAGAAAAAAATCATGTTACGCGGATTACTGGCAGCCTGCCTTTTGCTTTGTTCGTCGCTGACTTGGGCGCAGCGCGAGGTGCCTATGGATATGAATGTGGCGGTGTTGAAACAAGTTGAATTGCCGTATGTGAAATTGAGCAGCGGCGGCTTTTCGTGGACAAAACTGCTCACCCTAGGCTTGGTCGACGGCAATGCCGGCCGCTTCCAATTATCCCGATTCGTGCGCATCCGCGATGAAAACGACCGCTTTATCATATTAGGCCGTCTGAACGCGCAAGTCGGCAAACCATTGGCCGTCAAACAAGACGGCGCGGGCGTGATTCGTGAAATTTGGGTGCTGACCGAAGGCGAAGTGCAAAACTTTGCCGAGCGCGTACAGAATCAGGCGCAGTAAGTTTCAGGCCGTCTGAAAACCCATTAAATTTTAATCACGGTGGCTTTTATATCAACAGCCCAACCGTGTTGAATTAAATATATCAAATTGAGAGAACCGCACTTTCAGACGGCCTTTGCAATCTTCAAAGGCCGTCTGAAAGTTTTATAAATCAGCCCCGCGATTACGGGCTACCTGAGAAAGCACAATCCATGAAAAAAGTCTTTATCCGCACGTTCGGTTGTCAAATGAACGAATACGACAGCGAAAAAATGCTGGCCGTTTTGGCGGAAGAACACGGCGGTATCGAGCAGGTGTCGCAAGCCGATCAAGCCGATATTATTTTGTTCAACACTTGCTCCGTACGCGAAAAAGCGCAGGAAAAAGTTTTCTCTGATTTGGGACGCGTTCGTCCGCTCAAAGAAAAAAATCCCGACCTGATTATCGGTGTGGCCGGCTGCGTGGCTTCGCAAGAGGGTGAGGAAATTATCAAGCGCGCGCCTTATGTGGACGTGGTGTTTGGTCCGCAAACGCTGCACCGTCTGCCGAAAATGATTGTGGATAAAGAAACCACCGGTCATTCGCAAGTGGACATTTCCTTCCCGGAAATCGAAAAATTTGACCACCTGCCGCTGGCGCGTGTGGAAGGCGGCAGCGCGTTTATTTCCATCATGGAAGGCTGCTCGAAATATTGCAGCTTCTGCGTGGTGCCTTATACCCGCGGCGAAGAATTTTCACGCCCGTTGAATGACGTGTTGACCGAAATTGCCGGTTTGGCGCAACAAGGTGTGAAAGAAATCAACCTGTTAGGCCAAA
The DNA here is from genome assembly GCF_042658245.1 of Neisseria weixii. NCBI lineage: Bacteria > Pseudomonadati > Pseudomonadota > Betaproteobacteria > Neisseriales > Neisseriaceae > Neisseria > Neisseria weixii. The sequence continues at coordinate 7,700 of NZ_JBHSPY010000047.1, read as the reverse complement.
ATGTGAACGCCTACCGCGGCGAGATGGACGATGGCGAAATCTGCGACTTTGCCACCTTGTTGCGCATCGTGCATGAAATCCCCGGCATCGAGCGCATGCGTTTCACCACCAGCCACCCGCGCGAGTTTTCCGATTCGATTATCGAGTGTTACCGCGATTTGCCGAAGCTGGTGTCGCATTTGCACCTGCCGATTCAAAGCGGCTCCGACCGTGTATTGAGCGCCATGAAACGCGGCTACACCGCCTTAGAATACAAATCTATCATCCGCAAACTCCGCGCCATCCGCCCTGATTTGTGTTTGAGCAGCGACTTTATCGTCGGCTTCCCAGGTGAAACCGAACGCGAATTCGAGCAAACCTTGAAGCTGGTGAAAGATATTGCCTTCGATTTGAGCTATGTGTTCATTTACAGCCCGCGCCCGGGCACACCTGCCGCCAACCTGCCGGATGATACGCCGAACACCGAAAAAGTGCGCCGTTTGGAAGCCTTGAATGAAGTCATCGAAGCGGAAACCAAACGCATCAACCAAAGCATGATCGGCTCGGCACAACGCTGCTTGGTAGAAGGCATTTCCAAGAAAGACCCAGACCAGTTGCAAGCGCGTACCGCCAACAACCGCGTGGTAATTTTCAACGGCACGCCGGAGATGATTAACCAAATGGTTGATTTGGAAATCACCGATGCTTATACCTTCTCGCTGCGTGGGGTGCCGGTAGAGTTGTAGAGCGAAAGGTGGTGGCGGCTTTAACCCCCAAAAAAATTGCCATAGGAATGCTGAGTACCCAGTCGTCACTGATTTCGCTTTAGTTGAAGGTAATACCATTATTATCGGAATAGGGTACGCTTTATTGCATGATTTGGATTAGATGTTAAGCGTGCAATACAATCTAAAGGGTGGGACAAATAGCCAATGTTGTTTGTGCCGAAAAGTGATTTGCTAAGTATTATTAAAAAACGAAATCATTAAATAGTAAACAGCCTGAGAGATGATGTTCTCAGGCTGTTTTTATTTAGCTTGATGAAGCAAAGAAGAAGCGAAAAGTGGCAAAATATTAGTCAAAATTTACAGATTTTTTACCGATTTTAGGTAAAAGAATGCCATCTAAATTTGATTTTTAGATAGCGCTTAGAATAATAAAATTTACTATTCTGCATAGTAACTCAATAGCTCTCTATCACTATCTTCATTTAATGAATACCTCTGATAAATGTCTGATAATAATTCCTTTTTATCTTCTATTTCCTTAATATTTTCTTTTGATAATTTCAGTCTAGATAACCTATTAAATATTGCCAATATCCAAATATTTACTTTAAATGCATTGGTATATAAAGAGTAATTTAATGTTCTTGCTAAAGGTTTTCTGATAATTCTTATCTCTGAGTTGATTATCTTATCAAATCTAGATAATACTAAAATTTGTTCATCTTCAGATAATTTAGAAATCAGATAATTTAGAAAATAGATAGACAAGTTCATCAGAAAACTTTCCTTCAAGTGCAAATCTGAAATGAATATGCTCGTGATTGTTTTTAATAGCTTTGAACCAGTCTATCTCTAAGTCTTCAAGCCAGTAATTCATTATTTGATTATAAGAAATAAGTCTTTGACTTACCATATTTTCTAGCACATATTCTAGAATCCAGAAATATATATGATATAGCTTGCCTAGTCTTCCTCGTAAAATATTTAAAAGCTCTCCAAGACGGTCATTATCCATAGGTTCGCTAAATTCTATAGCTTTTGACAAAAATATAGGTTTAAATTCATTGTTTCTGAAAACAGATTTTTTGATAACCCATAAAAATATTTTGGTTTTATCCAGCGTGGGATGTCTATCAATAATTTGACAAATTTTATATTCATCTATTTTACTCTCAAAAAATAAAGAAATTATTTTATATATACCTATCCATTGAAGCAAATGATGATTGCTTCTAAAAAGCATAATCCATTTATTTAGACATTCGAAATCACCACAAATATATCGTAAAGCATCAGTAATCAATGCTCTTTGTTGGCTATTCTTTTTGTCAAAGGATGATAATTGTTCATCTAGCCAATTGATAATAGCTTCAGGAGCTAAATTCCATAAAAATTTAATTGCATAATAATCACTATAAGAAATTTCATTTATATCATATTGAAAAATGATTTCTGGGTATTCATTAAATATTAATTTATCAAAGCTCATCGCCAAATAGCTATCTAGATCTAACACGATAGTTTTGCATCTAAGTGATAGGGAATTTTTCCTTGTAGGATCCAGATAAGATAATAAATTATCAACTAATGTGGTTGATATATTAAGATTTCCTATTTCGTAAACACATTTCTCAGCAGGAATATGGGCAAGCAAACAGCCAAATGCATCCCATTCTTCTACAAAATTCTCTGATGAGAATAAATCGCCAAAAAAAGCTAATGGAATATCTGAATATTTTTCTTGGTGACTTTCAAAATCTAACTCTATAGAATGTAAATTAGCTTTTAACTCATTTCCAGACAAATGCTCTAATTCTGGTTTTCTCCACCATTTTGCTAATACCCAACCTAATTTAGGAAATTGATAAGGTGATTCAGAATCAAATGATTGTTTTTCTTGTTGATTTTTAGATTGATATTTTGTAGAATCAAAAATAGCAGGTTTATTACTTACATTTTGAGATTGAATTAATTCATCTACATAAGAGAATACAGGATATAGTACATTTAGAGAGATTTCAGTAACTAACAATGGGTTATTTTCATTAGCCCTTTGGATAGAATTAGATAAATGGTACCCCGCTAATGGCTTGCCATTTTTTGCACGAATTAATATCATTCTATCGTGTAGCTTATCAAGCCCAATGACTTTTAATTTTACACATCCTATTGTTTCAGACCAATTCTCACATTGTTTAATTAAATTCTGAATTCTATTATTTTCTTCACCTGCCTCTGATGTAAAAATAAGGGGCTGTACTAGATAACCAGGGAAATCTAATTTCAGGTTGGAATAACCCCTATGAGAAGAAGCCGTTTAAGCCAGTACAAGCAAAACAAACTGATTGAACTGTTTATTGCGGGTGTTACTGCCCGTACTGCAGCTCAATTAGCCGGTGTTAATAAAAACACGGCAACCTATTGCTTTCATCGTTGCGCGTACTGATTTTCCATAACAGCCCGCATCCGGAAATGTTTGATGGCGGAGTAGAAGTTGATGAAAGCTGTTTTGGCGGACAGCGCAAAGGCAAACGCGGTTGCGGTGCAGCCGGCAAAGTCGCTGTATTCGGGCTTCTGAAGCGCAACGGCAAGGTTTGCACCGTTGCCGTGCCCAATACTTTATTGCCGGTAATACGTGAGCAAGTAAAGCCTGACAGTATTGTTTACACTGATTGTTACAAAAGCTATGACGTACTTGATGTGAGTGAGTTTAGCCACTTTCGCATCAATCACAGCACTCACTTTGCTGATCGGCAAAATCACATCAACGGGATTGAGAACTTTTGGAATCAGGCAAAACGCCGCTTACGTAAGTTTAACGGCATTCCCAAAGAGCATTTTGAGCTGTATTTGAAGGAATGTGAATGGCGGTTTAACCACAGTGAAATAAAAGTTCAGATTTCTATTTTAAAACAATTAGTAAAGCAGAATTTATTCTAGTTATCTAGTACAGCCCCAAAAATAATATAATCTCCTGAGTTAAACCCTAGTCGATTTAATAAGTTTATCCCTACATTTTCCATAAAAGGATCAAACCAAGCAATTTGGGCATTAGGATGTTTATTTATTATTTTTTTCAACCATGCAACTAAGTCAAGCCGACTTTCGCCATTAAGTACCAATTTAGGGAAAAAGTGTGCGTCAGTTGATTGTGGTAACACTGTTTTTAGATAGCGGGTAATTTCAATATCAGAATCGAACCATGGATCTTTCTTATCGTTACCAACTGAAAATTCAGAACAATGATTAGTTAACCTTTCTATGGATGTGAAGCTTTTAGCTTTATTTAGAGATGAATTTGGTAAACCTTTTTGTAACCAAGGATCATTTTCGGTATTTGAGATATTTGATATAACATTGCTCTGAACTTGTATTGAACGTACTAGTGGATGCCCTTCTTGGGCTAATATCGTAATATTGGAATCACTTTTTTCAAATAATTCAAATGTGTAAGAGTCAAATATCTCATTGCAAGATTCATTTATGTGAAAGTCTAAATTAAATGGATAGTTAGTTATTTTAAACTCTTGTATTGATGTAAAAAGTAAACTATCGCCATTAAAAAGTTTTAATATAGCAACTAAAGAGTGTTCAGATATTTCTTCAAAAATTTCTAATGTATTTTTTTCTTTAAATCTAAATGGAATTTTGGTTTTTCTTGACTATTAAGACTAGGGGCAAAAAGAAACTCTAAATCTCCAAGTCTCCAAGCATCAATACCACCTATATCTAGATTTTCACCTTTTAACTTTTCATTAATCAATTCTAGAATTTTCTTGCTTCTTGATATACCTAATATGTTCCAAAAATTTGTTTTTTCTAATAAACTAATTGCTGCACTATCATAGCTAGCATCAGAGTTTGGGCTAACTTTAGAGGTATTCCAGACGTAATTATCTCTTGGAGGTAAATGCATGACCGGTCTAATGCAATACGGAGGTGAAAGCTTTAATGAATCAAAAATTTCTTGCTGTTTTTCAGCTATATCCACCAAGATTTTTTCGGAGGCTTCTAAAAATGAGTTTCCTTGAAGCAAGCTGGTAATGAATGTATTTAAATTTTCTGCGGATGTAGTAAGCTGAAAAGAAATAATTCTAGCTTTTAATTCCCCGTTAATAGAAACCATTTTATTATGTTTAGATAAATCTGATATCCACTGATTATTTTGAAAATCATATGGGAGCACTCTACCATATAGCAAGCGGTAATCTACTTGAGATTTTTCTTGTAACTCTAAGCCCCAAGCTTGTAAACAAATTGATTCTTGACCATGAAATAAATTATTCATTCTTCTATCATCAAGAATATGTTTATTAAATTCATATAGCATAAATATTTCTTTCTAATTTCCCAACAAAAAATCCCCAATATGCTGATGCACAATGCCATCAATATTTTCCTGCCAAAAATCATCCATGGTAATCACATATTTCGGGTGGTTATCGGCAATGGCTTGTAGGGGCGAAAACTCTCGTTCAACGGTTTGTGCATTTTCTAATTTATAGGCAACTTGAATATAGAGCTTTTCATTTTGCTTTTGTGCCACAAAATCAATTTCTTTGGTGCCGAGTTTGCCGATATATACCTGATAACCACGGCGTTTGAGCTCGAGATAGACCAGATTTTCCAAAATGCCTGCAATTAAGCTGGTGCGAAAGCCCATTGTGGCATAAAGCAAAGATACGTCGCCCAAATAGAATTTTTCTTGGGTTTTCAAAATCTCTTTGCCTTTCACATCAAAGCGTTCTACTTGGTGCAAGATAAACGCACTTTCTAGTGCTTTGAGATAGTTATATACCGTATTTAAATCGACTTTGCGTTGCTGGCTTTTGAAATAATCGGCCACATTTTTGCCTGAAAATGTATTTCCGATATTGTCAAACGCATATTTCACAATGCGCTCCAATAGTTCAACGTCACGGATTTTATGGCGTTGCACGGTATCGCGCAAAATCACAGACGCATAAATATCTTGAACGATTTTATAGGCAACTTCTTGCGGATAATCCGCCGTATGCACCATGGGGAAACCGCCTTTTTGCAGATACTCATTGAAAAGTGTGGTTGAATTTTCAATGTTTTCTTGTGAATAAGCTGCTTTAAAATCCAGAAACTCTTTGTATGAAAGCGTGAAAATCGGAATTTCTATATAACGCCCTGCAAGATAAGTGGAAAGCTCGGATGACAACAAATGCGAATTAGAGCCGGTGATGTATAAATCCAAATTGAAATCTACCATAAAGGCATTGACCGCTTTTTCCCAGTCGGTAACTTCTTGGATCTCATCAAGCAGTAGATAATATTTCTCCGCTGTTTGGATTTTTTCTTTAACTAAAGCGTAGAGCTTCTCGGCGGTTTTGTATTCACTGAATGCGAAGCTTTCAAAATTGATATGAATGGTGTTTTGCTCATCAACACCTTGGGAAATCAATTCCGCTTGCAATAATTTCATCACCGTTGATTTTCCTGAACGGCGAATGCCTGTAATGACTTTGATTAAAGGGGTATCGATAAAAGGCTTGAGTTGTTGGAGATAGTTTGGGCGGTTAATCATAGTAAAACCTTTTGGGTATATTCTTAAATTAAGGTTGATTTTATTATTTTATTCTGGTTATAACCATAAAAACTTTTTATTTAGCGGTTTTTTTTAGGGTTATGTTTTGGTGGGGAAGATTTTTTGCGGTTTTATTTATTCAAGAATCAGTGCGCTTTAACCTAAATGTCTTTTTGACACCGGTTGGCACAGCTTATATTGCTGATTACAAATAAGCAGGCCGTTTGAAAATTATGTTTTCAGACGGCCTATTTATATTCAAGCCTTTCAAATCACCCACTGATAAAGCACAATCATCAACGGCATACTCACCACACACAGCAGGGTGGTGATGCCGTAAATCGCGCTGGCTTTTTGCGGATTCTTTTGATACAGCACCGCCATTTGCGTGACCGTAGCCGCGGAAGAGCTGATGGTGGCGAGGAAACTGATGAGTACCACGGTTTGGTTGTGATTGTTTTGTTCGGCGAGGCCGAAGAGCTTGATCATCACCAGCAACACCAGCGGCATCAGAATCAGGCGCAGGAAGGTGACGAGGTAGATGCGTTTGGAGGTGATGATTTCCTTCAAAGGCAGCGAGGCAATCAGCATACCGGCAATCATCATGGCAACCGGTCCGATCATGCTGCCGACGTTGGCCAGCGCGTTATCCACCACGCTTGGCAGTTTGATTTGAAAGGCAAACATGAATAAACCGACGGCGATGGACAAAATATTGACGTTGGTAAAGATTTTTTTTACCGACATTTGGCTGCGTCCGGCAAACATCACGCGCAGGTGCGTCCAGAACAATACGGTTTGCACAATCAAATAGCCTGCGGTGTAAATCAGCCATTCTGCGCCGAATACGGCCAGCACCACCGGAATAATCAGATTGCCCGCGTTGGTGTAAATCACGGCGGCTTGTTCCAGAATATCCAGCTTGAAGATTTTAGCCAAAAGCTTGCCCAGCACAATCAGTGAAAAGCTAAACAGCAAAGCGAGCTTTACCGAAAGCCACAAACCATCAAGAATTTCGGGTGTGTAATCGACTTGGAAAGCGTGAATCATCACCGCCGGGCTGATGAGGTAAAGGGTAATCACGGAAAGCGGGTAGCTGTCGGCCGGTTTGAGCAGTTTGAATTTCACCAAGGCAATGCCCATCAGCACAATCAGCGTGAGTTGGGCAATTTTTTCGGCGAGCAGCAGGGAAGTTTCCATGAGAATATTGATAGGATATGAATGGATTAGGATTTTACGCCTTTGTGATGGGGGCGACAAATTGTGTTGCCTTTTTGCATATTCATGAAGGCCGTCTGAAAATAGAAACGGCTGCAATAAATGCTTTTCCAGACGGCCAGAGACCTTATATATTGCGCCCCATGAAAGGGGCATTTTTAACCAACGTAAAGCCCCTTTAACAAAGGGGCTTTATTCATGTGCATCGTATTCTACACCGT
>NZ_JBHSPY010000046.1:0-13270 GCF_042658245.1 Neisseria weixii | reverse complement strand
GAAAAAGCGGGCTTGGATTAAAGGTGTTGGGAATCGGCTGAGAATGGCGGATGTGGATTGGCTGTTTCAGGCGTGTATCGATAAATAAGTTTATTTGATATAATACAGCGATTGACGGTGGCGGACGGTATCCGCCATGGCTTTGCTCACCAAATTACCCGGCGGAATGCCCCAGTTGATTTCCGACAAACCGAACACGGCTTCATCGGCAGCAATCGCCAAATCACAAGCTACCAACGGCGAGAATGCGCCGCCGAAACACCAACCGTTGACCATCGCAATGGTCGGTTTATTGTAAAAACGCAGCATCTGCCATTGCCATTTGCACGCTTCGCGGCGGGCTTTTTCTTGTGCGATTTCAGGCAGGCCGTCGGTTTCACGGAAATACTCTTTCAAATCCATGCCCGCCGTCCACGCACTGCCATCACCGGTAATCACCACCACGCCGACATCGGCATCCTGCTCCAACACCTCCAATACATCGCCCATTTCGCGGTTGAGCGTCGGGCTCATGGCATTGCGTTTGTCGGGGCGGTTAGAACGATACCCACGCAATTTGGTTTTCTACGGCCACTTTCACAGTCTGCCAGCGGTTTTCGTATGACATGGTTTCTCTTCTCTATATGATTCGGGTGCTTGTTTGAACATGGTTTGAGTATAATATCAACTAAATTGACATTTCAAGCCTCGCAAACAGAATTTACACAAACCTGCCCAAAAATTATATTAAACTTATGATTTTAAATAATTTAATTTTTATAAACTCATAAAATGAGTTGAAAAATGTTTTATTTTTAACCATTTTATTATCATGTAAATTGATATAAAGTGGCCGTCTGAAAACATTTCAGACGGCCTGTTCCTCAATTACATTACACATAACATTATCGTCGTTTAGCCCTTCAGATGGCCCGAGACCTTTGCAAAACTTCAGATTTGAGTACAGTTCGAAGTAAGCAAACATAGAAAGCGCAGACATATACCTAGATAGGCAAGCTTTCGGGCAGCGCATAACGAAGAAATGTGCCAAAGATAAAGATTTTGCAAAAGTTTCAGTTTTAAGCAAACACTGTCACCGTCTGGCGGCTGATGAGCGTCAACACACCGCTTTTGTCCCTCATCCGCGCTTCAGTGTGGCCATAGCCTTCCGCCGCATAATCGGTGTGCACTTCGTATTGCCAGAAATCATCCATCATAATATTTTGCGGTTCATGCAGCAATTCCAGCGTCCAAGTCAGGCTGCTCATCGGTGCGATGCCGTCAATCAAAACGGCAGGTGTAGGCGGAAAACCGTCGGCCAATGCCACCAAGTGCGCCAAGGTAAAATCGCCCTGTTGGTTTTGAAAACGCGTATAAGCGCCAAACGAAGCACGTTCCGCCCCGCTAAACGCCTGCGCCCCTTCTGACCATCGTAAATCCAAATAATACAGAAAAGCCGATTCCAAACCACCCAAATCAGTCTGGGTCGGTAAATTCTGCGGCGGCTGCCATGCCGGTGCAGGCTTTGAGGCCGTCTGAACCGCTTTCGATTGGCGTGCCTCACCAAAACTGGCCAACAACACTGCCAACACTTCACCGTCCTGTGTCAAATGCACCTCTCCCTGCACCACCGATTTGCCCACCCGCAACACGCGCGCATCCAAATGCACGGTTTCGGCGGCATTGACCGGACCGATAAAATTGACCGTCAGTGAACGCAAGCGGCGCGGTTTATCCAAAATATGCTGCAATTTGGCCAGCATCAAAGCCGCCGTTACGCCGCCGAATAAAGAGCGGCCTTGAAACCAGTCTGCGCCGACGGTGATGCCGTCGTGCGTCTTCAGCAATTCAAATGCTTGATTTAAATCCATATTTCTTCTGCTATTGTGTATTTATTATTTTTTGGATTATATAAAGCAGGTTGATATATTGGCAATCGAAAAATACACAAAGGTCGTAGGCCGTCTGAAAGGCCAAACGCCGCTGTTGCATTCCCCGACTAAGGTGTGCTTTACCGCACCGAGGCTTATGGGCGAAACCGGCTGAGAAAGGAATGGTGCAAAGCATGTCGCGTAAAGATACGCTGGGACAATGCGCCGATGGCGCGTTTCTTCGGTACATTAAAAGAAGAGAGCTTCTATCAGGAAGGAGCGTTATCGGTTGCGGAATTGACTGGAGTTATAGATGATTACATACATTACTACAATCATGAACGGATTAGTTTGAATTTAAAAAAGCTGAGTCCTGCGGCTTACAGAACCCAGCTTGAAAAGGCTGTTTAAGAAAGATTTTTAATTTGTCCAAGACTTGGGGGACAGTTCATAAGCTTTCAGACGGCCTGTTAACATCATTAGAACAATGAATCCAATTGTTTACTGCCATCACCGTTATTGGTATTGGTTGGTGGCAACGGTGTTTCTGCCGGAGCCGAACGCGGCGCTTCATTGCCTGAAAGGCGCGACGTACCCTCACGATTGGTCGTGGTCGCAGGAGAAGATCGGCGCGGCGCGGCATTACTGCGTGGCACGCTGCCGCTGTTATCCAACGACAAATCAGTGTTGGTCACCTGACGCTCTTTCATATAGTACTCACCGTCTTTGGTGACTGTACCTTCCGGCACTTTCATACCGACAATTTTAGTGCCTTTCAGAGCAAAGCGCATGTATTCAACCCATACCGGCACCGCAATCGTACCACCATAACCGGCCTTACCCATACTTTTCGGTTTATCGAAACCGATATACACTGCGGTGACCACGCTTGGATTAAAGCCGATAAACCATGCATCTTTGTTGTCGTTGGTGGTACCGGTTTTGCCGGCAATATCTGAACGACCCAAGGTATTTGCACTGCGCGCCGTACCGGAACGCACAACATCCTGCATGATTTTATACATGATGTATGCATTACGCGGATCAATTGCCTGCGGCGCATTTTCTCCGGCTACCAACGGCTGCATCTGCGCACGCAAACGGCCTTGGCTGTCGTAAATCTTATCAATCACATGCGCCGATACGCGGTACCCACCATTGGCAAATACAGCATAGCCTTCAGCCATGCGCAGCGGCGTGGTTTCACCGGTACCCAAAGCCATCGACAGCGTAGGTGGAATTTCAGACGGCTTAAAGCCAAAACGCTGAATATACTGTTGGGCATAGTTCACACCAATCGACATCAAAATACGGATAGACACCATATTTTTCGAAGCAGTCAACGCTTGACGCAACGTGATGTAACCCGAGTAGCGGCCGTCTGAATTTTTAGGCGTCCACACCGTACCGTTAGTCCCCTTACCCGGCAAAGAAATCGGCGCATCGTTGATTTGAGTCGAAGCAGTCATACCTTTTGCCAAAGCCGCCGAATATACGAATGGTTTAAACGTTGAACCCGGTTGACGCATGGCTTGGGTCGCTCGGTTGAATGTTTTGCTGTGATAGTCATAGCCCCCCACCAAAGCGCGTACCGCACCGGTTTTCGCATCCAACGACACCAGCGCACCTTGCAGCAATGGTTCTTGAACTACACGCCAATTGTCGCCACTACCCTTCAAGCGGATAATCGAGCCACGCCGAATGCGGTCATCACCCATTTTTTTATTCTCTACTGCGCGTGCGGCAAAGCCTAATGCATTGCTATTCAGCGTCACTTTACGACCGCTCGGCAATTGAACCTGAATACTTCTCTTAGCCGTTTCCAACACGACCGCCGGCACCATACCGTCTACAGTATAAAGTGTTGAAAGATGCTGGCTGACTGCGTCTTCTACATCATCAACTTTGGATAAATCGATAAAATTTTCCGCACCACGATAGCTGCTACCGCGATCAAAGTTACGCAAAGTACGACGCAGCGCAGCGGTTGCTGCTTTTTGATGATCGGTGCTAACTGTGGTGTACACTTTAAAACCTTGGGTATAAGCATCTTCACCGTATTTTTCGTACAACTCTTGACGCACCATTTCCGCCACATACAGCGCATTTTGATCGATTTTTTGCACAAACCGCTCATAATGCAGCTCTTCTTTCAATGCTTTATCACGCTGTTGCGTGGTAATCATGCCCTCTTCGGCCATATTGTTCAAAATATAAGTCTGACGGATTTTGGCACGCTCAGGATTTACAATCGGATTATAAGCAGAAGGCGCTTTAGGCAAACCAGCCAACATAGTCGCTTCAGCCAAAGACAAATCTTTCACACTTTTGTTGAAATAAATTTGTGCTGCCGAAGTAAAGCCATAGGAACGTTGGCCTAAGTAAATTTGGTTGAAATACAGCTCCAAAATCTGATCTTTACTCAAGGATTGTTCAATTTTATAGGCCAGTAATGCCTCATTGAATTTACGGGTAAATGTGCGCTCGCTACTCAAATAGAAATTTTTGGCAACCTGCTGCGTGATGGTACTGGCACCGGATTGAACACCACCCGCCACCACATTACCCACAACAGCACGGGCAACACCGATTACATCCACGCCCCAATGTTCATAAAAGCGCTTGTCTTCTGCCGCCACTACGGCATCTTTAAGAACTTTCGGGAAATTTTCAATTCTTGTAAACTCACGGCGCTCTTCACCATATAAACCAATTACTTCGCCGTCTGAAGAATAAACAGTAAGCGGCATTTTCGGTTGGTAGTGTTGTAAAGTATCCAGCGAAGGGAGTTTTGGATAAGTGACCAAAATTGCTATTGCAATCAACCCAATACCAAAAAGGACTAATCCGAGGAGCAACCCAATACAAGTAGTTATAATCTTTTTAATCATGACCAATTAATATTTTGCCATCAAAGGCATTAAATAAAGTAAAATAGCTAACCGTTTCTATAAAACACAGTTACCGGTGTGCAAAGAAAAGAATCCCTCACGGATATCGAAACTGTTACTCACTTCGTAATGATACAGGGAAGTCATATTATGCGCTTATCAAAAAGCACTAAAAATACAACTACAAAAACTAATAAATCACCAAGCGGGTTAAACAACCGTACTGCTATCGGCATCGACATCAGCCAACATGCCATTAAGATGGTTCAGCTGTCAGGACGTAGTTTAAACCAAATTCAGTTGGAAAAATACGTTATTACCAAACTGCCTAAGAATATTGTCAAAGGTAACAAAATTCAAGACTACGAACAACTTGTTACTTATTTGCAACATAGTTATACCCAACTGCGTACCTCTTGCAAAAATTTCGTTGCCGCCATTCCGCAAAGCACCGCAACCGTAGAACAAGTTATCTACAATCCGAAACACACCGATTTAGATTTGGAAGATTTTGCCGAATCTGAAGTTTCTCAAATCGGCCCGGTTGAAGAGATGAATTACGATTACCAAGTGACCGGTACTTCTGTTTCCCCTGCCGGCCAGCATGTACTGATGGTGGCTTCTCGCAAAGACGACATCGAACCGCGCATTGAGATGTTTGAGAACGCGGGCATGGATTTGTATGCGATGGATTTAGATTTATTGGCCCAGCGCAATGCTTATGCCTACTGGATCAATCATCATGCACCTGAATTGACCAATGAGAAAATCGCTGTATTCGGCATCTATGCCACGCAAATGTATGCGTTGATTATGCAAAACGGTCAAATTCTCTACAAGCAAGAAACGCCGGTCAGTACAGAACAATTAAACCAATTAATCCAACGTACTTATCAAGTCACCGAAGAAAAAGCGGGCCAAATGATGGTAGCGGCAACCCGGCCGTCAGATTACCAAACCCAAATTGCCGATCGCTTTAACGTGCAGGTCGCACAAGAAGTACAACGAGTTTTGCAGTTTTACTACACCACACAAAACACGGAAACTTTCTCAAATGTCAAACACATTTTGCTCACAGGTGCGCCCTCTCAGCAAAACGGCTTGGCCGAAAGCATTTTCTCGCAAACCAATACGCCGACTCAATGTGTTCATCCAGTAACCTACACTGAGCGAAGCAGCAAAATAGATTTACCACAACTACAAATAGATGCGCCATCGTTAACCATGGCTTTCGGATTAGCTTTAAGGGGATTGTAATATGATTGAACTTATTAAAATTAACCTTCTTCCTTATCGGGAAGAAATTAAACAACGTAAAAAGCAACAGTTCAAAATATTAATGCTGACTGCTTTGCTGATTGGTCTAGGCCTATCGGCATTAACTTATCTGAGCATTAATGGTGCCATCGACAGCCAACAAGGCCGCAATGCATTCCTTGAGTCGGAAATTAAAAAGTTGGATGACGACTTGGGCGAAATTAAAAAGTTGCAGGCAGAAAAAGAAAATTTCTTAGCCAAAAAAATCAAGGTTGAAGAATTGCAGGAAAAACGCTCACAAGCGGCATACATTATTGATACGCTGAATGTTTTGACACCTGACAATACCTACCTGACTGCTTTAGAAGCTGAGAATCCGACTACATACAAGGTAACCGGGCGTGCCATCAGCGACAACAAAATCGCCGTATTTATGCGTGCATTGCCAAGCACAGGCGTATTTTCTCAACCTGAATTGTTAAGCATCAAAAAAGTAGAAAATTATCAAGAATTTACTCTGCGTGTCTTACTGACTCAAAACACTGCTCCTGTGGCCAATCTTACCGCTTCGGAAGCTATGCTTCAGACGACACCTGCACAGGAGGTAAAATAAATGGCTACTGCAAAGAAATTAAAAGATATTGATGTTCAAAGCCTTTACTTGCTTAGCGCACCTGCTAAGTTGGTTTTGGCGGCATTGTCGATTTTAGCAATTTTGGTCATTGGCTACTTTGCCTTATTCAAAGGTCAATTGGAAACATTGGCGCAACACGAAGAAACCGAAGTTAAGCTCAAAGAAACTTACACCAAGAAAAGTATTGAAGCTGCCAGTCTGAACAATCTGCAAGCCGAATTAACATCAATTCGCTCTGCATTTAATGTATTGCTCAAACAATTACCGACCGATGCTGAGATTCCAACCTTAATTCAAGAATTGCATCAGGCCGGTTCGACCAACGGTTTGCGCTTAGACAGCGTGTTGCCGCAACCACCGGTACCCGACGGCCCCATTGAAAAGCTGCCTTATGAAATTGCCATTACCGGCAAATACAACCAAATCAGCCAATTTACCCGTGGTGTCGGCGAGCTTTCACGCATTATTACTTTGGAATCCTTGAAAATCACACAATCAACGGAAGACAAAAACAGCAAAGATGGCAAAGGTGATGTACTCACACTGAGTGCAACGGCCACTACTTATAAAGCGCGACCTGCTGAAGAAGTTGCTGCCGAACAACAAGCAGCCGAAGAAGCCAAGCAAAACGGCGACTCCGGCAAACCACAAGAATAGAAAAAGTAATATAGGGAAATCATGAAAAATACTATCTTACTCCTAGGCGTTTTTAGCATTGCGGCATGCACCCCGACTTATGATGATTTAAGTCAATGGATGACACAAACCCGCGCAGATGCCAAGAAACACATTATTCCTTTTGAAGAACCGACTGTAACGCCGCCTAAAGCGTATATTCCGCCAAGCTATTCTGGTCCGAACGCATTCGATTATCGACGCCTACAGAATTTGACTGCAAGAACCGGCAGTAATGCACCTAACCTGCGCCGTACCAAAGAGACTTTAGAAGCTTTCAGCTTAGAAAACCTCCGTTATGTTGGCAGCTTGCGTAGTGACAACCGTATTTCCGGCTTCATCCAAGCCGAAAATCATGTTTACACTGTCGTACCGGGTAATTACATTGGGCAAAATTACGGTAAAATCCAAAAGATTACCGAAGATAAAATCATCATTACCGAAATGGTTGAAGACAGCTACGGCAACTGGATTTACCGCACAGCCGAATTGCCTTTAAGCAGTCAGCCGGACAGCAGCAACCTGCCGCAAACCGTTACACCTACAGCACAACAATCTGCACCTGTCGGCGAAAATGCTGCGCTTGTTACAAATTAAATTAAGGGGTCTCACTATTATGAAAATCAATCGTATGACAAAACTCTTTGCTGCTCTGAGCATGGCAATGGCTGTTCAGACGGCCTTTGCCGGCAATATCACCGATATCAACGTATCGACTTTGCCTGACAACCAAAAAATCATCAAAATCCGTTTTGATCGCGACATTACCAGCCCTACCGGTTTTGTGACTTCTACACCTGCACGCATCGCCTTGGATTTTGCCAATACCAACATTCAATTGTCACAACCGGTATTGGAATATTCAGACCCTTTATTGAGCCAAATTACCGCGGCTCAGAATAATAACCGTGCACGCATTTTGTTGGGGTTGAACAAAACGGGTCAATATAATACCGAAATCCGTGGTGACGAAGTATGGGTTTATGTCAGCGAAGCCTCCGATCAAAATGTGGCTACTCCAGCAAGCACCCATTCTGCTCCTGCTCCCGCACCGACTCCCGCCGCCACGCGTTCCTCTCAAGCCAGCCAAGTCGCTACCAGTGCCAATGTTGACTTTCGCAAAGGTTCGCGCAACTCAGGTGTCGTAGAATTATCAGCCCCTACCTTCTCAGGCAGCCCTGATATGAAACAAGAACGTGACCGTGTAGTCATTACCTTAAAAAATCACCCCCTGCCAACTCAAGCGCAGCGCAATTTAGATGTAGGCGACTTCAATACGCCGGTGCAAAACGTGACTTTAAAACGCATCGGCAATGCGACACAATTGATTATCCGCACCAAAGGCAATTGGGACATCAGCACCCAATCTGCTGCCGGCCGCCATACCTTTGAAATCGTGCCTAAAGCTGCGACAACCGAAAGCCGTGGCTTACACAACAATGCCAACAAATCTTTCAACGGCCGTAAAATTTCTTTGGATTTCCAAGACGTAGAAGTCCGCACTATTTTGCAGATTTTGTCTAAAGAGTCAGGCGTAAACATCGTAGCCAGCGATACGGTTAACGGCAAAATGACTTTGTCGTTAAAAGACGTACCTTGGGATCAGGCATTAGATTTGGTGATGCAGGCACGTAACTTAGACATGCGCCGCCAAGGCAATATCATCAATATTGCTCCGCGTGATGAATTACTGGCTAAAGACAAAGCATTCTTACAAGCAGAAAAAGAGATTGCCGAATTAGGCCCATTGTTGTCGCAAACCTTCCAATTGAAATACAAAAACGTTGAAGAATTCCGCAAGATTTTGCGTATTGACGAGAACGGCAGCAGCAGTGGCAGCAACAGCCGCAATACATTGCTGAGCAACCGCGGCAGCGCCTTGATTGACCCTGCTACCAACACCTTGATTGTTACAGATAATCACAGTGTGATTGAGAAATTCCGCAAACTGATTAACGAACTGGACGTTCCGACACGCCAAGTCATGGTTGAAGCACGAATCGTAGAAGCAGATGAAGGCTTCTCACGCGATTTGGGTGTGAAATTCGGCTATAACGACGTGAAAGGCCGCAATCTCGGCGTGAAAGGCAATACTTGGGGCTCAAGCTGGTCAAATGCTGTGAATAATACTGGTAATGCTTTAGAAATAAGCCCAAACATCAGCCTGCCAACCACTAATGCGGCAACCACGTCAATTGCCTTGGTTCGCTCGTTTGCCTCTGGCGCATTGGGCTTGGAATTGGCCGCAGCGGAAGGCCAAAACAAGAGCAAAACCATTTCCAATCCGCGCGTGCTGACACAAGACCGTAAAGAAGCGGCCATCGAATCGGGTACGGAAATTCCTTACCAAGAAGCGACTTCGAGCGGCGCCACTTCGGTATCGTTCAAAAAAGCGGTGTTGGGCTTGACGGTAACGCCAAATATCACGCCTGACGGCCAAATCATCATGACGGTGAAAATCAATAAAGACACACCGCAAAACTGTACCGTAGATTCATTGAGCACCATGTGTATCAGCACCAAGAGCCTGAACACCCAAGCTATGGTGGAAGATGGCGGCACCTTGATTGTGGGTGGTATTTACGAGGAAGAAAATTCCAATACGGTCAACAAAGTACCTCTGCTTGGCGATATTCCGGTAGTGGGCAACTTGTTCAAATCGCGCGCACGCAATGAAAAGCGCCGCGAATTGCTGATATTCATCACACCGCGCATTATGGATAGCATAGGAAACAACTTGCGCTACTAATCCTACCAAACGGGCATACATATTCTGAAATGTATGCCCGTTTTAATATTTTATTGCGTAAAAAAGGAAAATATTCAGAATAAAACATTTTCCTGCCAATTTCGTATAGAATGCCGCTATTATGGAAAAAATCAACGGCAACTTAATTTTTATCGGGCTGATGGGCGCCGGCAAAACCACTTTGGGAAAACACACCGCCCAAATGCTCAACCGCCCTTTTTACGACAGCGACCATGAAATTTGCGTGGCTTCCGGCGTATCTATTCCGACCATTTTTGAAATGGAAGGCGAACAAGGTTTTCGTGATCGCGAAAGCAATATGCTTAAAAAATTGTGCGCGCTGGAAAATATTGTATTATCTACCGGCGGTGGCGCCCCCTTACGCGAAGAAAACCGCAAATGTTTAAGAGAACACGGCACCGTCGTTTATCTGCATACCCGCCCGGAAATTCTGTTGGAACGTACCCGCTACGACACCAACCGCCCTTTGTTGCAAGTTGAAGACCCGCTGGCCAAGCTGCAAGAGTTATACGACATCCGCGACAGCATCTATCGTGAAACCGCACATCTGGTGATCGAATCAGAGCATTATCAAAAAACGCTCAACCGCCTACTCAATGCCCTGCAAGCCGGCTAACACAGATTGCAATTCTAGTCGTTTTAAAATAGAAATAAGACAAAGCAACAGCGACCGTCGTGTACAACTCATACATAAGTGCTAACAATGCTGTATCATTTTTTATTTTAAACATTATTACGGGAAAGGCCGTCTGAAAACAGAAATCCTTTCGTGCTTTCAGACGGCCTTTCCCGTCAACCGACACACCGTAGGAATCATCATGCACACCCTAAGCGTTCAAACCCCTTCGCATCAATATCCGATTTTCATCGGCCAAAACCTGTTCGCCCAAGCCGATGAATTGTTGCAGCCTTATTTGACCAAAAAAACCGCCATCATCACCAATGAAACCATTGCTCCGCTGTATTTGAAAAGCTTTCAGACGGCCTTAGACAAACTTGGCATCGCCCATTTCAGCATTATTCTTCCCGATGGCGAAGAACATAAAAACTGGCAAACCTTAAACCTGATTTTCGATGGTTTGATGCAAAACCGTGCCGAGCGCAAAACCACTTTAATCGCATTGGGCGGTGGGGTAATCGGCGATATGGTTGGTTTTGCCGCGGCGACTTACCAACGCGGCGCACCGTTTATCCAAGTGCCGACCACGCTGTTAAGCCAAGTGGATTCTTCCGTCGGCGGCAAAACAGCCATCAATCACCCCTTGGGTAAAAACATGATTGGCGCGTTCTACCAGCCACAAGCCGTACTCGCCGATTTAAGCACGCTACAAACTTTACCACAGCGCGAATTGTCTGCCGGTATGGCCGAAGTAGTGAAATATGGTGCGCTAGGCGATGCCGATTTCTTTACTTGGTTAGAACAAAATATGCCCGATTTAATGGCGCAACATCCGGAAAAACTGGCGCAAGCGGTTTACCATTGCTGCAAAATGAAAGCCGACATCGTGGCACAAGACGAAACCGAGCAAGGCATCCGCGCATGGTTAAATCTAGGCCACACCTTCGGCCATGTCATCGAAGCTGAAATGGGTTACGGCGTTTGGCTGCACGGTGAAGCCGTCGCCGCCGGCACGGTCTTAGCCGCGCGCTTATCAGAGCAACTGGGCAAGACCACCGCTGCCGACACACAACGCATAGCCGCTTTGCTGGAAACCGCCAAACTGCCTGCTGCCCCCCCGAAGTTTGCGTTTGAAAAATGGATTGAACACATGAGCCACGACAAAAAAATCAGCAGCGGCATAATGCGTTTCATCGGTTTAAACCGCCTAGGCGAGGCTAACATTACCGAAATCACCGATATGACTATTCTTGAACGCACATTACAACCGTATTTGTAAAAGATATTGAATCATAAACAAGGCCGTCTGAAAGATTATGCAAACAAACCTCATTTTGCCAATCTTTCAGACGGCCTTAAGCCGAGGCCCGCACGAAATCCCCAAATTTGATTGCAGTCCGAAGTCAGCCTAACATAGAAATTTAAAATATATCATGAAGATAGGCGAGCTTTTAAAAGCACGTAACGAAGGACGTGCCAAACATGGAGATTTTGCAAAGGTTTCAAACCATATTCCGATTCACGCTAATCATAGCATTATAAAGCTATTGAAATCCCTGGTCTGATATACCATAATCCCATGTCTTCCCTCTATATTCATAAAGGCTATGTCCATGTGCCAACTGCTCGGCATGAACTGCAACACCCCTACCGACATCACGTTTTCATTTGAAGGTTTCAGACGGCGTGGCGGCATCACCGACCACCATGCAGACGGCTTTGGCATCGGCTTTTTCGAAGGCAAAGGCATCCGCCTGTTTCACGACGACAAACCTAGTGCCAATTCTCCTGTAGCCGATTTGGTGCGCGATTACCCCATTAAATCGGAAAATGTCATCGCGCATATCCGCAAAGCATCCCAAGGCCAAACCTCTCTTGCCAATACACATCCTTTTATGCGTGAGATGTGGGGCGAATATTGGCTGTTTGCGCACAACGGCCACCTGATTGATTTTGCACCTGAACAAGGCAATTTTTATCGTGCGGTCGGCTGCACTGATTCAGAACGATCCTTTTGCTATATCCTCAACCACTTACGTCAGCAATTTAGCGAAAAGCCCGATGAAGCAACTTTATTTGCCGCCATCAGCGAATTAACTCACGAGATTCGCACCTACGGCCTGTTTAATTTTATGATGTCCAACGGCGATTGCCTGTTTGCGCATGCCAGCACTTTGTTGCACTACATCGTGCGCAAAGCGCCGTTCGGCCAAGCCCGCTTATTAGATAATGATGTGATGGTTGATTTTGCCGAAGTGACCACCCCCAACGATAAAGTGGCCGTTATCGCCACCCTGCCGCTAACACGCGATGAAACCTGGCACCAATTGGCCGTGAATGAATTAGTCATGTTCCGACAAGGCGATATTGTCCGCTCTGACAAACCGCATACCGCCATTTATATGAGCGTTGAAGAAGGTTTGGCACTAGCACGCGCAGTCGGCGTGTCTTGCTAAACAATGATTTGCCTAACAAAACCGTCTGAAACTTTTTGAACTGCACCCCAAAAGTCGGACACCCCCGCCAACTTTAAAAGGTGCAGTTTTCTTATGTCCAAATATAACCTACACTTCA